>CAYYVB010000203.1:0-6264 GCA_964475035.1 uncultured Opitutaceae bacterium
ATCACGATGGGCCAGCTCCTCTACGACGTCTGCGGCGGCCCGCTGCCCGGCCGGAAGTTCAAGGGCGTCATCCCCGGCGGCTCGTCGGCGAAGGTCCTGCGCTTCGGCGAGAAATTCAAAATCAAGCAGAAGGACGGCTCGATGGTCGAGATGACCGTCGAGGACCTCCCGCTCGACTTCGACACGCTCGCCGCCGCCGGCACGATGGGCGGCTCCGGCGGCGTCATCGTGATGGACGACACCGTCAACATGGTCGAGGCCCTCGGCAACCTGAACGCCTTCTACGCCCACGAGAGCTGCGGCCAGTGCACGCCCTGCCGCGAAGGCTCGCTCTGGATGAAGAAAATCACCGCGCGCATGGTCGAAGGCCACGCCCGCCCGAACGACGGCGACCTGCTCAAGAACGTCGCCGACCAGATCGCCGGCCGCACCATCTGCGCGATGGGAGAGGCCTGCTCCTGGCCGACGCAGAGCTTCGTCCTGAAATTCCCCGAGGAATTCAAGGGCTACGCCGACGCCAAGAAATCCCAACCCGCCGACGCCCTCCCGCTCGTCTGAATTCCAGAATTTTTCCCACGGAACACACAGAACACACAGAAATGAAACCCGAATCCCAAGGCCCTTCCGTGTCTTCCGTGTGTTCCGTGGGCTAATCCGCCGCTTTCCGAGATGTCTTCCGCTCCCGCCAAACCCGCCGACCTCGTCACCGTCAACATCGACGGCAAGGACATCGCCGTGCCGAAGGGCACGAACGTCATCGAGGCTGCCAAGCAGCTCGGCATCGAGATCCCGCATTACTGCTACCACCCGAAGCTGAGCGTCGTGGGCAACTGCCGCATGTGCCTGATCGAGATGGGCCTCCCGGCCGTCGATCCGGCGACGAAGCAGCCGATCATGGACGCCGCCACCGGCAAGCAGCGCATCAACTGGATGCCGCGCGCGCAGATCGGCTGCGCGACCAACGCCATGCCCGGCCTCCACATCCGCACGAACTCCCCGCTCGTGAAGGAGTGCCGCGAGGGCGTCACCGAGTTCCTCCTCATCAACCACCCGCTCGACTGCCCGATCTGCGACCAGGCCGGCGAGTGCAAGCTGCAGGAGTTCTCCACCGAGTACGGCCGCGGCTACTCGCGGTTCGTCGAGAACAAGAACGTGAAGCCGAAGCGCACGCAGCTCGGCCCGCGCGTCACGCTCGACGACGAGCGCTGCATCCTCTGCTCGCGCTGCATCCGCTTCACCAAGGAGGTCGCGAAGGACGACGTCCTCGGCTTCATCGACCGCGGCAGCTACAGCACGCTGACCTGCTATCCGGGCAAGAAACTCGAGAACAACTACTCGCTCAACACCGTCGACATCTGCCCCGTCGGCGCGCTCACCTCGACCGACTTCCGCTTCAAGATGCGCGTGTGGTTCCTCAAGGAAACCCCGGGCATCTGCACCGAGTCCTCCGTCGGCGCCAACACGACCGTCTGGTCCCGCGAGGGCGTCATCTACCGCCTCACGCCGCGCCAGAACGACGCCGTGAACGACACCTGGATGACCGACTCCGGCCGCCTGCTCTACAAGCAGGTCCGCGCCGAGAACCGCCTCCTCGCCCCGTTGATCGGCGGCAGCGCGACCGCCCAGGCGATGGCGCTCAAGGCCGCGGCCGATTTGCTCCAAGCCGGCTCCGTCGCGATCGTCGGTTCGGGCCGCAGCTCCGTCGAGGAGCAGTTCCTCACGAAGAAACTCGCCGCCGCGCTCAAGTCTCCGGTCGCGCTCGTCAGCCGGGTGGGGCAGGGCGACGGCATCCTCCTCTCCGCCGATCGCAACCCGAACGTCCGCGGCGCCCTCGTCACCGGACTCCTCTGCGCGCTGCCGTCGACGCAACTCACCTCGCTCGCCGCTGACATCGACGCGGGCAAGGTCAGGACCGTCGTCGCGATCAATGAGGACCTCACCGCCTCCGGCCTCAGCGCCGCGCAGCTCGCGAAAGTCTCCGTCATCTACCTCGGCACGCATGTCAACGCCACCAGCGCCGCGGCCAAGGTCGTGATCCCGACGCTCACGGTGTTCGAGAAATCCGGCACCTTCGTGAACCAGCAGTTCCGCCTGCAGAAGTTCACCAAGGCCGTCCCCGGCCCCGAGGGCGTGGCGGACGATCTGGCGACGCTCGCGCATCTCGTCGCCGCCGTCGGCGGCGGGACGCAGCCCGCCGACCTCGCCGGTCTCTGGGCGATGCTCAGCGCCGAGGTGAAGACGCTCGCCGGCCTCAGCTACGCGCAGCTTCCGTCCACCGGTGCGCTCCTCGACGCCACGCCGTGGTCCGGCCTGCCCTTCGTCGAAGGCGAGACGCTCCACTTCAAACCCGCCTCCGCCGAAGCTACGGCGGACAAGCCCGCCGCCGTCCCGGCCGCCGCGAATAAATGAAACACGCCCTTAAATCTCCGCAGCCCTTCGGTGTAGGGCGGGGTCTCCCGACCCCGCCGCTCCCTCGCGGCGTGATTCCCCGGCGGGGTCGGGAGACCCCGCCCTACATTTTCGGTAACGTCTGCGCGTCATGATCGAATTCTGGCAAGACCTTCACCCGGCCCTGCAGCTCTTCCTCAAGGGGCTGGCGGTGGTGCTCGTGATTTTCCCGCTCGGCGGTCTCGGCTCGCTCGCGGAGCGCAAGATCTCCGCCTGGATCCAGCAGCGCCCCGGCCCGAACCGCGCGCTGCCGCCGCTGCTCGGCTTCGGCGGACCGATCCCGCTGCCGCTCGTGCTCACGCTCGTCGGCTTCGTGGCGCGCATCCCGATCCTCGGCCGCGTGCTCCAGCGGCTCGGCGCCTTCCACCTCATGGCCGACGGCCTGAAAATGCTCTTCAAGGAGGACGCGCTCCCGGGCCACGTGAACAAGGTTTACTTCATCCTCGCGCCGATCGTCGCGATGATCCCCGCGCTCACGACCGTCAGCGCCGTGCCCTTCGGCGCCTACGTGAACGAGGCCGGCCAGATGGTGCCGCTCATCCTCGCCAACGTCGACGTCGGCATCCTCGCCGTGTTCGCCGTCTCCTCGCTCGGCGTCTACTCGCTCATCATCGCCGGCTGGGCGTCGAATTCGAAATACCCCTTCCTCGGCGGCATCCGCGCCTCGGCGCAGCTCATCTCCTACGAGCTCTCGATGACGCTCTCCGTGCTGCCGGTGTTCCTCTGGATCAACGCGCCCGGCACGGCCGGCACGCTCAGCCTCTTCGACGTCGTCCAATCGCAGGCGCAGCCGGGTTTCCTCGGCGGAATGTGGTTCGGGTTCCTGATGCCGGTGTCGGCCTTCATCTTCCTCACGGCGCTCTTCGCCGAGACGAACCGCCAGCCGTTCGACATGCCGGAGTCCGAGGCGGACCTGGTCGGCGGCTTCCACACCGAATACGGCGCGTTCAAGTGGGGCCTGTTCTTCGTCGCCGAATACGCGCACATGATCATCGGCTCGGGCGTCTTCGTGTTGCTCTTCATGGGCGGCTGGAACCCGCTGCCGTGGTTGCCGCTCGCCGACGTGCTCGGTTGGTTCGGCCTCGCGGGCAATCCCTTCGTCTTCGGCGTGGCGTCGATCCTCGTGTTCCTCGCGAAGGTGTTCTTCTTCATCTTCGTCTTCATGTGGGTGCGCTGGACGCTGCCGCGCTTCCGCTACGACCAGGTGATGAAGCTCGGCTGGCAAAAGCTGCTGCCGCTCTCGATCGGCAACCTGCTCTTCTACGCCGCGGCCATCGCCATCCTCGAGCTCGGCTACGGCGCCGTCGCCTGGGCCGCGCTCGCCGGCGTGACCGGAGCCGCCCTTTTCCTCGTGTTCCGCTTCCCGCAACAGAAACCCTCGATCTGAGAGCCATGGCTTACGTCGTCGAACGCAAACCCCTCTCGCTCTCCGAGCGCCTCTATCTCCCGCAGATTTTCGCGGGCATGAAGATCACGCTGCGGCACATGTTCCAGCCGAAGGTGACGATGGAATACCCGGAGCAGCGCCCGCCCATCCCGCCGGGCTACCGCGGCGTGCCCACGCTCGTGAAGGATCCGAACGGCCGCGAGAAATGCGTCTCGTGCCAGCTCTGCGAATTCGTCTGCCCGCCCAAGGCCATCCGCATCACGCCTGGCGAGCTGCCGGCCGACTCGGCCCATGCGCACGTCGAGAAAGGCCCGCAGGCCTTCGACATCGACATGCTGCGCTGCATCTACTGCGGCCTCTGCCAGGAGGTCTGCCCCGAGGAGGCCATCTGGCTGCAGAACCAATATTCGATGTCCGGCTACACCCGCGCCGAGATGGTCAACGACAAGGCCCGCCTCTACGAACTCGGCGGCACGCTCCCCGACGCGCACTTCAAGTGGGACAAGAAGAAGGCCGCCGAGGAGCACGGCAACGGACACCACTGAGCCATGACCAACGTCCTTTTCTACACCTTCACCCTCCTCACGCTCGTCAGCGCCGTGCTGGTGGTCGTGAACAAGAATCCGGTGAACGGCGCGATGTTCCTCCTGCTGTCGCTCGTCGGCATGGCGGGGCTGTTCGTCATGCTCGACGCCGCGCTCCTGGCCTTCGTGCTCATCCTCGTTTACGCCGGCGCAGTGGTGGCGCTGTTCCTCTTCATCATCATGCTGCTCGATACGCGGCCGGAGAACCTGAAGCCCTTCAAGAAGCTGAGCATGGTTGCCGCGACGATCGGCGGCCTGCTGCTGATGCTCGGCGCGCACACGATCGGCACCGCCGTCGGGCCGACCTCGGCGCCGACGCACGCCGTGCCGACGCTGAAGAATTACGCGGAGCTGCTCTTCACGACCTACCTCCTGCCGGTGCAGGTCGTGGGCTTCATGCTCCTCATCGCCATGCTCGGCGTGATCGTGCTGAGCAAGAAATTCGCCCCGGTGGAGGACGCGTCATGAATCCCCTGAGCCTCGACTCCTACATCGCGATCAGCTCGATGCTCTTCGTCATCGGCTTCGCCGGCGTGCTGCTGCGCAAGAACACGCTCGTGCTCTACATGTGCCTCGAGCTGATGCTGCTCGCGTCGACGCTGGCGCTGGTGGCGTTCTCGCGCTTCCACGGCACGCTCGAGGGCGCGGTGTTCGTCTTCTTCATCCTCACGATCGCCGCGGCCGAGGTGGCCGTCGGCCTCGCCATCATCGTCGCCCTCTTCCGCCGCCGCCACACGGTCCAGGTCGAGGAGCTGAACGCGCTCAAGAACTAAACCAGTAGCGAGCATCGAGTAGCGAGTAGTGAGCATGACCCAAACCACCCGACAAAGCCCGACTCCGATCCTACTCGCTACCCGCTGCCCGCTACTCGCTACTTTCCTCCGCTGATGTCTCCCGTTCAGTCCGCTCTCCTTCTCCTCCTCGCGCCGCTCGCCTCCGCGACGGTGATCGCGCTGTTCTTCCGGCGCCAGGGGGCGCTCGCCTCGTGGATCTCGGTCGGCGCCGCCGCGGTCGTCTGCGCGCTGTCGCTCCAGCTCGTGTTCACCGGCACCGATGTCCACGCCTCGCTCGAGTGGCTGCGCTTCGGCGATTTCTCCGTCTCGCTCGGCTTCAAGGTCGACGCCCTCGCGCGCCTGATGCTCTTCGTCGTCGGCTTCGTCGGCTTCCTCATCCACGTCTTCTCGCTCGGCTACATGCACGACGACGCGGCGCGGGCGCGGTTCTTCGGCGGGCTGTCGGTGTTCATGTTCTCGATGCTCGGCATCGTCGTCGCCGACTCGCTGTTCATGATCTTCATCTTCTGGGAGCTGGTCGGCTTCAGCTCCTACATGCTGATCGGCCACTACCTCGACAAACAGTCCGCGGCCGACGCCGCCAAGAAGGCCTTCATCGTCAACCGCGTGGGCGACTTCGGCTTCCTGCTCGGCATCGTGTGGACCTACTGGATGTTCGGCACCACCAACCTGACCGAGCTCGCCACGCTGGCGCCGACGGTCGGCACGATCTCCGGCGCGCTGCCGCTGCTGCTGTTCTGCGGCGCGATGGGCAAGTCCGCGCAGATGCCGCTGCACGTGTGGTTGCCGGACGCGATGGAAGGCCCGACGCCCGTCTCCGCGCTCATCCACGCCGCCACGATGGTGGCGGCCGGCATCTACATGCTCTGCCGGATCGAGTTCCTGATGGTCGCCGAGGCGCTCAACGCCATCGCCTGCGTCGGCACGATCACCGCCGTCTACGCCGCGCTCTGCGCCGTGGTGCAGAGCGACATCAAGAAGGTCCTCGCCTATTCGACCCTCTCGCAGCTCGGCTACATGGTCGCGGCCTTCGGCCTCGGTGCGCTCCAGA
>CAYYVB010000204.1:0-6242 GCA_964475035.1 uncultured Opitutaceae bacterium
CCCGCGCCGAGACGATCACTTCGCGCCCGGCGTTCCGCGACGCGGTGAAACACCGTCGTTGCCTCGTGCCCGCGGACGGTTTTTTCGAGTGGCGGCGCGCGGGGAAGGCACGCTTCCCGATGCTGTTCCGCCGGCGCGACGGGGCGCCCTTTTTCTTCGCCGGACTCTGGCGGCCCGCTCCGGCGGAGGGGCCGGCGTCGTTTGTCATCGTCACGACCACGCCAAACGAACTCGTCTCGCCCGTGCACGACCGGATGCCCGTGTTGCTCGATGAAGCCGGCAGCCGCGCTTGGCTGGGCGAGGAGGTGCTGCCGAACGATCGCATCGCGGCGTTGTGCGTGCCCTTCCCTGCCGCGGCGATGACCGCGCACGCCGTCGATCCGCGGATGAACCATGCGCGCCACGAAGGCCCGGATTGCATCGCGCCGTGGACGCCGCCCGCACCCGAGCCGACGCTCTTCGACTGAGGCGAGCGCTACGCAGCCCTGCGTATTCCGTGCCAGCCCGAAAGCGGCTAGGCTGCACCCGTCCGGATGGCTTTGGTCGGCTGCACGGACTGACCAGTAACCAGCAAACGTGTGATCTTCGGGGGCAGCCCCGCAGTGACCGCAATCATGCCGCGGGCCGCCTCGCAAGGGGCGGCCCGCCTAATTTTCCGCCCCGCTCCGGCTCATAAGCGGCGAAAGCGAATTCTCGGCTCGACGCTCCCGGACGGCGGCGGCAAAGACACGAGCTCGTGGGCACACGAATCCAACCCGACGCTCCGGCCATCAACGCCGCCATTGCCCGCGTCGCCGACGCCATCGCCGCCCGCCATCGCGGCTCCCCCAACCTCCTGCTGCTCGGCATCGCCAACGGCGGCATCGTTCTCGCCGACCGCCTCGCCGCCCTCCTCGACCGCGCCGGTGTGCGCGCCGGCCGCGGCACGCTCGACATCTCGTTCCACCGCGACGACATCGGCCGCCACCCGATCCCGAAGGAATTTTCCCCGACCGTCATCCCCCACGACATCAACGGCGCCACCGTCATCCTCGTCGACGACGTCCTCTACTCCGGCCGCACCGTGAAAGCCGCGCTCGACGAACTCTTCGACCACGGCCGCCCCGCTTGCGTCGAACTCGCCGTCCTCGTCGACCGCGGCGGCCGGCGCCTGCCCTTTGCCGCGACGTATTGCGGCCTCACGCTCGAGGTGCCCGCGAGCGACAAGGTCGTCGTCCGCCTCGACCCGCGAAACCCCGCGCGCGACACCTTTGCCACCCCTTCCTACGCTGCCACCGACCGCCAACCCTGATTTCCCTGTGCCCTGGACGCGAAAACACTTCCTCACCATCGAAGAGCTCAGCGCCGCCGAGATCGAGCAGGTGCTCGCCACGGCAGGTGCGTTCCGCCGCGTCCTTGATCGCCGCGTGAAAAAGGTGCCCGCCCTCCGCGGCAAGACGATCGTCAATCTCTTCCTTGAGCCGAGCACGCGCACCCGCATCTCCTTCGAAATGGCCGCCAAGCTCCTCAGCGCGGAGGTCATCTCGTTCGACGCCGACAAATCGAGCACGACCAAGGGCGAGACGCTCAAGGACACCGCGCTCAACATCCAAGCCTTGCACGCGGACATGATTGTGCTCCGGCACTCGGCCAGCGGCTCGCCGCGCTACCTCAGCGAGCGCCTCGGCATTCCGGTGGTCAACGCCGGCGACGGAGCCCACGAACACCCGACGCAGGCCATGCTCGATGTGTTCACGATGCGCGAGAAGCTCGGCAACGTGAAGGGCCGCAAGGTCGTCATCCTCGGCGACATCCTCTTCTCGCGCGTCGCCCGCTCGAACATCCACGCCCTCACCAAGCTCGGCGCCGACGTCACCATCGTCGGCCCTTCCACGCTCGTGCCGCACTGGTTCGAGCCGCTCGGCGTCACCGTCTCGCACGATCTGCGCTCGGCGCTGGCCGACGCCGACGTCGTGATGCTGTTGCGCATCCAACACGAACGCCAGGCCGTCGGCCTGTTCCCCTCGCTCGGCGAATACACCAGTATGTTCGGCCTCAACCAGACGCGCGCCTCCTGGCTGAAGCCCGACGCCCTCATCATGCACCCCGGCCCGATCAACCGCGGTGTCGAGATCGACAGCGCCCTCGCCGACTCCGACCGCAGCGTCATCCTCGAGCAGGTGACCAACGGCATCGCCGTCCGCATGGCCGTGCTCTACCTCTGCGCCGGCGGCCAACCCGAGCACGTGCTCACGCCGGTGGGCTGAAAGTGGGCAATTTCGACTTTTTCGTCACGGGCCACAAAAAGCACAGAAAGCACAGAACATGAATGAAGCCGCCGCCCGTCAATTGACTGACCTCGTCCGCCAAACCGCCTTCGAGGCGCATACCTTTCTCCGGCACGGTCACAATGAGCGTGTGTATGAGAACTCTCTGCGGAATCGGTTGAGAAATAAAGGCCTGACGGTTGAACAACAAATGCCGATCGAAGTGCGCGACGAGGACGACAGCTTGTTGGGCGACTTTGTCGCCGACCTGGTCGTGAACGGGGATTTGATCGTCGAACTGAAAGCCGTCCGTGCGCTGGCCGACGAGCATGTCGCGCAAGTCCTCGGCTACCTGCGCGCCGCACGGAAAGAGCACGCGCTGCTCATAAATTTCGGTGCGCCGAAGATCCAATTTCAAAAACTGATCTTCAACAGCATCAATTAGCCGCGGAAAATTTTGCGCCTTTTGTGCCTTCTGTGGCCCCACTCTCCTCATGCCTCAATTCCTGCACATTAAAAACGGCCGCGTGATCGATCCCGCCATGAAGCGGGATGCGGTCGGCGATGTTTTCGCCGTCGACGGCAAGATCGTCGCCAAGCTCAACCCCACTGAGCGTAAACGCGCCAAGGTTATCGACGCCAAGGGCCTCGTCGTCGCACCCGGCCTGGTTGATATTCACGTCCATTTCCGCGAGCCCGGCCAGACGCACAAGGAGAACATCCTCACCGGCTCGCGCGCCGCGGCCGCCGGCGGATTCACCACCGTTGTGTGCATGCCGAACACGTCGCCGCCGATCGACAACGCCGGCACCCTCCAGCTCGTCAACGCCGCCGCCGCCAAGGCCGCCGTGCGCGTTTACCCGACGGCGTGCATCACCGTCGGCATGAAGGGCCAGCAACTCGCGCCTCACGGCACGTTGAAGAACAACGGCGCCGTCGCGCTCACTGACGACGGGCTCTGCCTCCAGTCGAACGAGCTCATGCGCCGTGCCGTCGAATACGCGAAGATGTTCGATCTGCCCGTGCTCGACCATTGCCAGGACGACTCGCTGACCGACAAGGCCGTAATGAACGAGGGCACTGTCTCGACGCGCCTCGGCCTCAAGGGTTGGCCGCACGCCGCCGAGGACATCATCGTCGCGCGCAACATCATCCTCTCCCACTACACCGGCGCGCACATCCACCTGCAGCACATCAGCTCGGCCCTGTCCGTGGAATTGATCCGCCGCGCGAAGAAGGACGGCACCCGCATCACCGCCGAGGCCACGCCGCACCACATCGCCCTGACCGACGAGGCGCTCACGAGCTACGACACGAACTTCAAGATGAACCCGCCGCTTCGCACCGAGGCGGACCGCCAGGCCATCATCGCCGGCCTGAAGGACGGCACGCTCGACTGCATCGGCACCGACCACGCGCCGCACTCGCCGGACGAGAAGGACCGCGAGTTCGACTACGCCCCCAACGGCATCCTCGGCCTCGAGACCGCACTGCCGGTGTGCCTGAAAATCCTCGTCGGCGAAGCGCGCTGCAAGCTCCCGCATGTCATCGACCTGATGACGCGCCGCGCCGCCGATGTCCTCAGCCTCCCCGCCGGCACGCTCGCCCCGGGGGCGAACGCCGACGTGTGCGTGTTCGACCCGACCGAGCAGTGGACCTACGACGCCACGAAGGGCCAGTCGAAGAGCCGCAACTCCCCGTGGCACGACCAGCACCTCACCGGCCGCGTGCACACGACGCTCGTCGGCGGCAAGGTCGTGTTCGCCAACGGCAAGATCGTCGCCTGATTGGTTCTGACAGCGTTCAAGGCATGGTCCCTGCGGCTCAAGGGCCGCTGAACTTTGGTGACAGCGGGAAGGGAATCGGCTCCATTTCTGCCGTCACCTCCCGGGCCCCATGAAATTCCGCAACCTTTGCGCGGCGCTCGCGCTTTCGTTCCTGCTGGGCATCGCCGCTTGGGCGGCCGAACCGCAGATCTACTTCTCCCGCTCCGACCCGGTCGCACAGGTTGTCAGCCGTGAAATCACCAGCGCGCGAAAGTCGATTCACGTGATGATGTATTCCTTCACCGACAAAGACCTTGCCGCCGCGCTCATCGAGGCGTCCATGCGCGGGGTCGAGGTGCGCGTGATCATCGATCGCAATCAGAGCAGCGAGCGCAATTCCGTCAGCTCCACGCTCGTCGACGCTCTCGGCGACCAACGGGTCGTTTTCCGTTCCGGGCGCGGACGCGGCGTCATGCACCAAAAGGTCGCCATTTTCGACGGACTCACCGTCACGCTCGGCAGTTACAACTGGACCGCCAACGCGAAAGCGAACAATTGGGAGAACCTGATCGTCCTGCGCGACGCCAAGGTCGCCGCCGAATGTCTCGCCGAGTTCCAACGCATCTGGGACAGCCCGGCGCCGAAGCCGCGCGCGCCGAAGGAAGAGACCGCCGAGCCGGCGAAGAAGGCGAAAACCGCTCCGAAGAAGAAATCCTGATCCCGGGGCGCGCGGCCCGGATTTGGCGCCGACTCCGTGCTTCCCTCCGCAAGCGTTTCCGTTTGAGTCGGCCGGATGCCGTCCCTCGCACCGCACCAATTGTTCATCGCCGGATTCCAGCTGCTGTTGCTGCTGGCCGGCACCTGGGGACTGGCCCGGATTCTGGCCATGCCGGTGGTGCGGCAGACGCTGCTCGGCCAGCAACGCATCCCGCACTGGACCATCCGCGGATTCGAGGTGGTGCTGCTCTTCATTCTCATCTTCCTCTGCGGCATGGTCGGTCAAGGACTGCTGGTGCACTTCTTCGGAGAAATGGTGCGCGAGTCCAGCGATCGCGCCGGCCTGGAGGTTGTGCTCTTCGGTCTCGGCTTCCACGGCGCCGCCTTGCTCGGCTGGCCGTTGTTCAAGGCCTTCCGCAATCACCTCCTTGCGGATTACGGCGTGACGGCCACCGCACCGCTGTGGCCCGCGCCGGCCGAAAGCGAAACGGGCTCGTTGCTGAAACGCTCCGCATTCGCGCTGCTGCTGGTGCTGCCGCTCATCACCGCCTCGAGCCTGGGTTGGACGGCGCTGTTGCGGTTGCTGGGCGTGTCCGACGAGCCGCAGGACTTGATCGCCATCTTCGGAGCGGTCGAATCGCCGCTGGTGCTGGTCGCCATGCTGACCGTCGCCTGCGTGCTCGCGCCGATCAACGAGGAGTTGGTGTTCCGCGGGCTGATCTTCCGCTATGGCCGGCAACGTTTCGGACGCACGTTCGCGCTCGTGCTCAGCGCGACGCTTTTCGGCGCGATGCACGGCAATTGGGCGGGCTTCGTGCCGCTCGCCGTGCTTGGCGCCGGCCTCGCACTCGCCTACGAGCAGACCGGAGACATCCGCGTGCCGATCGTCGCCCATGCGCTGTTCAACCTGAACACCGTCCTCGTCATCCTCGCCGACCTGCCGCAGGCATGAACCCCTTCACACCAGAACGCGCTCGCTCGGTCGCCGAGCACGGCGAGGAACGCCTGATCGGCGAGATCCGCCGCTGGCTCGGAGCGACCTCGCCGCGCGCGCCATTCGGGATCGGGGACGATTGCGCGGTCGTGCCCTCGACCGGGCGACCGATGTTGATCACGACTGATCCGGTCATCTTCGGGCGGCATTTCGACGGCACGGTGCCGGCGCGTGCCGTCGGCGCGAAGTTGCTCAAGCGCAACCTGAGCGACATTGCCGCAATGGGCGGGAAACCCGTCGCCGCGGTCCTCTCGCTGGCGCTGGCAGCGGACACCGACCTGCGCTGGTTGCGCGGCTTTTACCTCGGGCTCGCCGCCGCCGCGCGGCAGTATCGCGTGAAGATCGTCGGTGGCGACATCACGCAGGCTCCGGCGGGATTTCTCGGGGCTTTTCTCACGCTGCATGGCGAAGCGGCCACGGCGCGCATCGTCACCCGCAGCGGGGCGAACGCCGGGGATCATCTCTTTGTCACGGGGGCGCTCGGTGGCTCTTTGCTCGGGCATCACCACCGCTTCACCC
>CAYYVB010000205.1:0-6218 GCA_964475035.1 uncultured Opitutaceae bacterium
AAGATGGTGTCCTGGAACCTGTCCTCGATCCGGATGGCGCCGTTGGTGCCGAGGATGGTGCGGATGAAGAACTGTTCAAAACCGCTCGTCTGCGCCTGCGTGACGATGAAGAAGCCCACGCCGAAGACGATGCCGGCCAGGCTCATCAGCATGGAGCGCTTCTTGGCCGTCAGGAAACGGATGGCGATGCGGAGATTGGTGGACACTGCGACGGGGACGGCGGCCGGGGCGGCGGCGCTCAGTTCTGCGCGGCGCGCACGCGGACGCGGTCGCCCTCGCGGAAGAGGTCCTGCTGCTCGACGATGACCTGTTCGTCGACTTCCAGGCCCTTCACAATCTCGACTTGGTTGAGGCTTTCGTAGCCCTTCTGGACCTGACGTCGGGCGACGGTGCTGCCCTCCAGAACGTAAAGATAGTCGCCGATGAGGGCGCGGCGCGGGATGATGATGGCGTTGGCGCGCTCGGAGATGATGATGCTGACCTCACCGGTCAGACCGGGCACCAAGGTGCGACCCTCGGGGAGCACGACGTCGAGGTAAACGGTGTAGCGCTGCGTCTGGGAATCGGCGGAAGGAAGGATCTTGGTGATCGTCGCATTGTATTGGTCGGAACCATAGGTGAGGAAGCGCACCGAGGCGCGCTGGCCGACCTTGACGGCCGCGAAGTTCTCCTCGCTGAGCTTGGCCTCGACGGTGCGGGTGGTGGCGATGAGCGTGGCGATGGGCGAGTTGCCGCCGATGAGGTCGCCGACGCGGGCGAAAACCGTGGTGACGACGCCGTCGGCGGGGGCGGTGATGGTCATCTTGGCCTTCTCGCGCTCGCGGGCGCGGAGGCTGTTCTCGAGATTTTCGAGGGCGAGCTTCAGGTTCACCTCGTCGAGCTCCATGCGCTGCTCGAGTTGCTGCAGAGTGCGACGCTGCTTCTCCAACTCGGCCTGCGGGTAGGCACCGGCTTGGGCCTGACGCTCGAAGTTGGCGACGGTGTCGCGCATGTTGAGCACGTCGGCGCGGAGGGTGGAGCCGAGCTCGACCTTGCGACGGGCGGCGACGATCTCGTTTTGGATGCGGTCGATCTCGAGGTCGATGTCGCCGGTGTCGAGTTGGACGAGGATATCGCCTTGGAAGACGCGCTTGCCGACGTCGAGGAGGCTCTCGGCGACGCGGCCGCCAACCTCGCTCTTGAGTTCGTTGGCAAACTCTGCCTTCACCTCGACGGTGCCGGGGACGGCGCGGACGGCCTTGCCGCGGGAGGCGGTGGCGACGGTGGCGACGGGGCGCAGAAGGTAGCCGACCAGCCAGACGCCAAGGATGACGACGGCGGCGGCGGCGAGGAGACGGACGGTCCAGCGACCGCCAGACGAGGCTTGGGGCATCACTGGGCGAGGTTGGAGACGGCGGGATCCTGGGCGAGCGTGCCGAGGAAGTCACCGACGCGGATGAGGTAGTCGGTGCGGGCGTTGAAGGCCGCGATGCGGGCATCGATCAGCCACAATTCGGCGGCGGCGAGATCGGTCTCGGACACGAGACCGTTTCTGAACTCTTCCTGTTTGCTCCGCAGATTACCCTCGGCGGAAACGTAGGCACGATCAGTGATGGCCATGTTGCGCGAGGCAAAGTTGAGTTGCTTGGCCTGAGTCTGCGCTTGTTGACCGAGGCGCTGGACGAGTTGCTCGTAATCATTCTCCGCCTGCCGACGACGGGCCAAGGCGTTGCGCGTGCCTGCCTGGGCGGCAAAGCCATCGAAGATCGTCCAACTGACGCTGAATCCGGCGTAAAGGGAGGTCACACGGTATTTTTGCGCCGTGTTCAGGGTATAGCTGGTTTCATCCTGGTTCAGACCGCCGGTGAGGCTGATCTTCGGACGCAGGCGGGTCTTCTGGTTCTGGTAGTTCAACTCCTCGACATCGAGCTGATGGCGCTGGTTGACCGCCTCGATCGACGCGGGGTCGCGCTGGGAGAGGAAGCCCGCCAACAGGCCGTCAATCGAGGATTGGGCGCCGGTGATGGCGGGGATTTCGGCTGGGATCATGCTGTCGGTCATCTCGCCCAAACCGGCGAGGCGGGCAAAGGACTGGCGATCCATCTCGAAGTCGAATTCCGCACGCTCGAGGTTGATCTGGCCCTGCTCCACGGCGAGGCGGATCGGGTAGGCCTGCATCTCGGAAATTTCCTTCTTGGCGAGGCGCTCTTCCGCCAAGGCCGCACCCTGCTGCGCCATTTTGAGGTGGTGGCGGGCGCGTTGGACATGCTGACGCTGCACAATCAGGCCGAGGTATTTTTGGCGCAGTTCCTGGGCAAGCCCGCGATAGGCCTCTTGGTAGCTACCCTTGGCCATCAATTCCTGCAGTTGTCCGATCCGGGCGTTGTTGCGTCGCTCGCCCCAGTGGAACAGGGGCTGGGTGATCGAAAGGTCGTAGTAAATCTTGCTCGCATCGAGCTGGCCGGCCAAGTCCGCGCGCTCGTCCTGCGTCTCGTAATGGCGATAATAGGCGTTCACGGAAGGGAGCAGACCTGCCCGGGCCTGAAGGCGGTTGTTTTCCGCAATCTCCAGCTCCAGCGCCCGGTTAAGCATGCGGGGAGACTGTGCCGCGGCTCCGCGCAGGATCGTCTCGAGCCCCGGAACGGAGCGCTCGGGCAAGGGCAAATCAGTCGCTGTCATGATCGGCAGAAACAGTCCCGCGGAGAGGAACGAAACGAGGAGGAAACGAGTGCGGAATTCCATAGGGAAAGAGCGTTCAAAGTCGGGAAAGCCCCGGGGATGGCAATCAGGAAATGGGTCGGCGGAAACGCGTGCGGCTGAAAACTTTCCTTGCGTGAAGCAGGACCGGGACAACACTCGCGCGCTCATGTTGCGTCGTCTCGCGCCGTTTGCCGCCGAACTGTGCCAGCACCGCGATCTGCTGTGGCAGTTCACCGTGCGGAACGTGGAACTACGGCACAAGGGCAGCTACCTCGGCATCGTGTGGTCTTTCCTCAACCCCTTGCTGATGCTGGCGCTGTATGTGCTCGTGTTCGGCTACATCTTCGGCGGCAGCTTCGGGCGGCCGGATGAGACGCGGATGGATTATGGACTGGGGATATTTCTCGGCCTGACCCTCTTCCACTTCGCCTCGGAGGTGTTGGTGACCTCACCCGCGATAATCGTGGGCAACCCGAACTTCGTGAAGAAGGTGGTGTTCCCACTCGAGATCCTGCCCGCAGCGAATGTCGGCGCGGCCACTTTCCATCTGCTGATCGGGCTGGGACTGGTGCTGATCGGAGTGATGGTTTTCGGCGGCGGGCTCGCTTGGTCGCTGCTGTGGCTGCCCGTCATCCTTCTGCCGCTGGTGCTGACCTTGCTCGGGTTGAACTGGCTCTTTTCCGCCCTGGGCGTGTTCCTGCGCGACATCGGGCAGCTGATGCAATTCCTCTCGCTGGCCCTGCTTTTCGCCAGCGCAGTGTTTTATCCGCTGCACAAGATTCCCTCCGCTATCTGGCATCTCCTGCGCTACAACCCCGTGCTGCTCGCGATCGATCTGGCTCGCGATGCCGTGCTCTGGCGCGAGCCGCTCAACTACGTGCACCTCGCCTATCTTTACGGTTTCGGTCTCGTCGCCGCCTACGCCGGCTACGCCGTATTCCGACGCCTCAAGCCGGCTTTTGCCGACGTGCTTTGAACGCATGAAGCTTCCGTCCGCCGCACACGTTTTCTGGCTGTTCGGTCTCTCGGGTGCCGGGAAATCGACCTTGAGCCTGAGCTTGTCCGCCAGTCTGCGTGAACGCGGGCTAGGAGTTTTGGAGCTCGATGGTGATCGTCTGCGGCGCGGCTTGTGCGAAGGACTGGGCTTTAGCGCTGATGATCGCCGGGAAAATCTCCGGCGTGCGGCCGAGACTGCCCGACTGGGGCTCGAGTCCGGCCTGTGCGTGGTGGCTTCATTCATCACCCCGCTCGAGTCTCACCGCCAACTCGTGCGCACCATCATCGGGGCGGAGAGAATTTCCCTGATCCATTTGGCGGCAGGCCTGGACACCTGTGCGCGGCGCGACGTCAAGGGCCTCTACGCCGACGCCAAGGCAGGCGCCGTCAGCCGATTTACGGGGGTTTCCGACCCATTCGAAGCGCCGCTGCACGTCGATTTCACCATTGATACCGGCGAAGAGACTCCGGCAGTTTCCGCCTCCCGGCTTGCGGCTTTCGCGCTCGGCCGTTTCGCCACCTGATCACATGTCCCTCCTGCACCTCAGTCATCTTGACCTGCTGGAACACGAGTCGATCCACCTTCTGCGCGAGACCGCGGTGCAGTTCCCCCAGGCGGCCATCCTCTTCTCCGGGGGCAAGGATTCGCTGGTGCTCGCCGCCCTCGCCCGCAAGGCGTTCGCACCGGCACGGGCGCCATTCCCGCTCCTGCACATCGACACCGGGCACAATTTCTCCGAGACCTTGGAGTTCCGCGACCGGTTCGCCCGCGACTTTGGCTTCAAGCTGATCATCCGCACGGTGCAGGCATCGATCGATGCCGGCCGCGCCACTGAAGAGACCGGCCCCAACGCCTCGCGCAACGCCCTCCAAACCGTCACCCTGCTCGATGCCATTACCGAACTGCGGCTCGACGCCGCACTCGGCGGGGGGCGGCGCGACGAGGAAAAAGCGCGCGCAAAGGAGCGGCTTTTCTCCCATCGCGACGAGTTCGGGCAATGGGATCCGCGCAACCAGCGCCCTGAACTCTGGAATCTCCACAACGGTCGCAAGCGCGCCGGGGAACACTTCCGCGTTTTCCCGCTGAGCAACTGGACCGAGCTCGACATCTGGGCTTACATCCAGCGCGAGCAACTTCCCCTGCCCGCGCTCTATTTCGCGCATGAGCGCGAAGTCTTTCTCCGCCACGGTTCGCTCCTCGCCGTCTCGCCCTTCCTGCCCTTGCTGCCCGGCGAGACCAGCCGACGCGAACGCGTGCGCTTCCGCACGGTCGGCGACATGACCTGCACCGGCGCAATCCGCTCGTCGGCCTCGACGCTCGACGAGATCGTCGCGGAAGTCGCCGCCGCGCGCCAGACCGAGCGCGGCACGCGCTACGACGACCGCCGCTCGGAAACCGCGATGGAAGACCGCAAGCGGCAAGGCTACTTCTGACGCGAAATGGATCTCCTCCGTCTCATCACCTGCGGCAACGTCGACGACGGCAAAAGCACCCTGCTCGGGCGGCTGCTGCACGACACCAAGTCCATCTTCGAGGACCAGTGGGAGGCCGTGCAGCGCGCCAGTGAGCGCCGTGGCGACTCCTACACCGATCTCGCCCTGCTCACCGACGGTCTTCGCGCGGAACGCGAACAGGGCATCACCATCGACGTCGCCTACCGCTATTTCGCCACGCCGCAACGCAAGTTCATCCTCGCCGATTGCCCCGGCCATTTTCAATACACCCGCAACATGGTCACCGGCGCCTCCTCGGCGCAGCTTGCGCTCCTGCTTGTCGATGTGCGCAAGGGGCTCACCGAGCAAACCTGCCGGCACGCGTTCCTCACCACCCTGCTGCGCATCAAACACCTCGTCGTTTGCGTGAACAAGATGGACCTCGTGGATTTCCGGCAGGAGGAATTCGAGCGCGTCCGCACCCAGTTCATGGATTTCGCGGAGCGCCTGGATGCCGCCGACATCCAGTTCATCCCGCTTGCCGCGCTCCACGGCGACAACGTGGTGGAGAAATCCGCCCGCATGCCCTGGTATGCCGGCGCCCCGCTGCTCTACACCCTCGAGAACGTCTACGTCCGCAACGACTCCAATCACGTCGATCCGCGCTTTCCCGTCCAACTCGTCATCCGTCCGCAGGACCCCGCCGCCGCGGACTTCCGCGGATTCGCCGGTCAGGTGGCCAGCGGTGTATTCCGCCCGGGGGATGAGGTCTGCCATCTGCCGACCGGATTCGGCGCGCGGATCAAGGCCATCCACGGCCCGGCCGGGCCGGTGGGACAGGCCTTCCACCCCATGTCCGTCGTGATCGAACTCGACCGCGACCTCGACATCGGCCGCGGCGAAATGCTCGCCCGACCGAACAACCTGCCAAGCGCACTGCAGGATCTCGAAGTGATGCTGTGTTGGTTGCACGAACGCGCACTTGACCCGACCCGACGCTACGTGCTGCTCCATACCACTCGGGAGACGAAGTGCCTGGTGCGCGAGATCCGCTACAAACTCGATGTCACCACGCTGCACCGCCGCAACGACGACCAGCCCGTCGGCAT
>CAYYVB010000206.1:0-6213 GCA_964475035.1 uncultured Opitutaceae bacterium
ATCGGGCCGAGGGCCCAGATCATGATGTTGGAGCCTTCGCGCACGAGTTCGGCGTGGCCGATGGGGAGCGCGACGGGTTGCGCCTTGATCGGCGCGCCGGTGCCGGCGCCGCGCGGGTAACGGATAAAGGCCGGCGAACCGAGGTGCAGCGCCGTGTGCAGCATGTCAGTGAGCTCGTCCTCGTCCTTCGGCTGCATGACCGTGGCGTTAGGCACGCAGCGCAGATACGAGATGTCGAAGAGACCGTGGTGCGTCGGGCCGTCGTTGGGCGAGAGGCCGGCGCGGTCCATGCAGAAGGTGACGGGCAGGTTCTGCAGGCAGACGTCATGGATCACCATGTCGTAGGCGCGCTGGAGGAAGGTCGAATAGATCGCGCAGACGGGGCGGAATCCCTTGGTCGCGAGACCGGCGGCGAAGAGCACGGCGTGCTCCTCGGCGATGCCGACGTCGAAGAACTGGCCGGGCACTTCCTTGCTGAGCTGTGTCAGGCCGGTGCCGCTGGGCATGGCGCCGGTGATGCCGAGGACGCGCGGGTCCTGCTTGGCGAAGCGCGTGAGCGCGGCGCCGAAGACGTCCTGGTAGTTCGGCGGCGTGCCGGGCGCGCTCTTCGCGCTCTCGCCGGTGGCGGGGTCGAAGGGGCTCGCGCCGTGGAATTTCTCCGGGTGCGCGATCGCGGCCTCGAGGCCCTTGCCCTTCTTCGTCAGCACGTGGAGCAGCACCGGACCGTCGCTGCTCTTGGCGAACTCAAGGTTCTTCACGAGTTCGTCGAGGTTGTGGCCGTCGACCGGCCCGATGTAGCGCAGGCCGAATTTCTCGAAGAGGGAGGAGTTGACGAAGAAGTCCTTCGTCTCGCGCTTCCACTTCACATAGACCTGATTCATCTCGTGGCCGTGCGGGAGGCCGAGGAAGAACTTCTCCACGTCGGCGTGGAGCTTGTTGTAGGTCGGGCTGGTGGTGAGCTTGTTGAGGTATTTCGCGATGGCGCCGACGTTCTTGGCGATGGACCACTCGTTGTCGTTGAGGATGACGATGAGGCGCTTGGTGGAGGAGACGACATTGTTGAGCGCCTCCATCGTGACGCCGCAGGTGAACGCGGCGTCGCCGCAGATGGCGATGACGTGCTCGTGGCTGCCGCGGAGGTCGCGCGCCGTGGCCATGCCGAGGGCGGCGGAGAGGGCGGTGCCGGCGTGGCCGGCGCCGAAGGCGTCGTGCGCGCTCTCGCGGCGGTAGAGGAAGCCCGAGGCGCCCTCGCTCTTGCGGAGCTTGCGGAAAAAATCGCCGCCGCGGCCGGTGAGGAGCTTGTGGACGTAGCCTTGGTGCGCGACGTCGAAGACGAACTGGTCGTCCGGCGTGGTGAAGACGCGGTGCAGGGCAAGGGTCAGCTCGACGACGCCGAGGTTCGGGCCGACGTGGCCGCCGTTCTTGGCGGTGACGGCGATGATCTCGTCGCGGATTTCCTGGGCCAGCTGCGGCAGCTCGGCAGGAGGGAGGGATTTTACGTCGGCCGGACCGCTGATGCGGTCGAGGATGCGGGGGGCGCTCATTCGTAGTTGTGGGAGGCGGCGCGGTTCAGTCGCCGCTGCGGGCAGGCTCGAAGGGCTCGAGGGCAGGGGAGCCGTCCTTCTGCTTCTTCAATTTCTCGATCTTGAGTTCGGCGTCCTTCAGGCGTGCTTCGCAGACGCGCAGGAGCTTCGTGCCTTCCTCGTATTTGCTCAGCAATTCCGCGAGGGGGACCTGTCCTTGCTCCATCGAGTCGACGATGGATTCGAGCCGCTCGAGGGCGGTTTCGAAGGTGAGCTTGGTGTTTTTTTCCGGGTCCACGGCCGACCACTGTGCGTCGGGGGCGGGGCTTTTCAAACAATCTTTCCGGGGCGGCGGCGGAGGAGGTTTTGGGGTTGGCGCGCCGGGAAAAACCGCTGGACTGGCCGCCATGCATTGGCTGCCGCTCGCGGTTCTCGGTCTCATGGTCCTGCGCCTTGCCGCGCAACTCGTCCTCGAGGCGCTGAACCGCGCGGAGACCCGCCGCCACGCCGGCGCCCTGCCGGCCGCGCTGAGCGGCATCATGGATGCGCCGACCTTCGCGCGCGCCGCCGACTACACGCTGGCCAAGAGCCGGTTCGCCTCGCTCGAACTGGTCTACGACACCGCGATGCTCGCGCTCGTGGTGTTCAGCGGGCTGCTGCCGGCGCTGTGGACTTGGTTCGACGCGCTCGCACCCGGCGCGGCGTGGAGCGGAGCGCTGTTCCTCGTCGGAACGGCGCTGCTGCTCAGCCTGCCCGGGCTGCCGCTCGCGTGGTGGGCGCAGTTCCGGCTCGAGGCGCGCTTCGGCTTCAACCAGAGCACGCTGCGCCTCTGGATCAGCGACCAGATCAAGTCCACCGTGTTGACTGTGCTGATCGGTTTTCCGCTCGCGTGGGCGCTGCTCGCGCTCGTCGGCTGGGTCGGCGCGACGTGGTGGATCTGGGGCTTCGCGCTGCTCTTCGGGTTCCAGGTGCTGATGCTCGTGCTCTACCCGAAGCTCATCCTCCCGCTCTTCAACAAGCTCACGCCCCTCGCCCCGGGCGAGCAACGCGACCGCCTCCTCGCGCTTGCCGACCGCACGGGCTTCCACGCGCGCACCATCGAGGTGATGGACGGCTCGAAACGCTCCGCGCACTCCAACGCCTTCTTCACCGGCTTCGGCCGCTTCCGCCGCATCGTGCTTTTCGACACGCTCATGGCGCAGCTCACCCAGGCCGAACTCGAGGCCGTGCTCGCGCACGAGATCGGCCATTACCGCCGCGGGCACATCCCGCAACGCCTCGTCACCGCCGCGCTCCTCCAGGCCGGCGCCTTCGCCGTCATCGCTTGGCTCGTGCAGGCGCCGTGGTTCAACCCGGCGTTCGGCCTGCCCGCGGGCGCGCTCGCGCCGACCTTCCTGCTCTTCGGTCTGCTCGGCGGGCTCGTGACGTTCTGGTTCACGCCCGTCGGCAACTGGGTCTCGCGCCGCCACGAATACGAGGCCGACGACTTCGCCCGCCGCGCCATGACCTCCGCCGACCCGATGATCGGCGCGCTGCACAAGCTCGCGCAGAAAAATCTCTCCAACCTCACGCCGCACCCGCTCTACAGCGCCGTCTATTATTCGCACCCGACCATCGTCGAACGCGAACGCGCCCTCCGCTCCGCCTGATGAAAACCTTCGCCGCCCTTTTTGTTGCCCTCCTCCTCGCCGTCGCGGCGCAGGCACTCACCGTCGCCACCTACAACGTCGAGAACTACCTCGTCACCGACCGCATGGCCGACGGCGCGTTCCGCCAGGCCTACCCGAAGCCCGAGAGCGAAAAGGCCGCGCTCCGCCTCGCCATCGCGACGATGGGCGCCGACATCCTCGCGTTGCAGGAGATGGGCAAGCCGCCCTTCCTCGCCGAGCTCCAGCGCGACCTGAAGGCCGACGGACACGATTACCCGCACGCCATCGTCCTCGAAGCCGCCGACGAGGCGCGCCACGTCGCCTTCCTCTCGAAGGTTCCCTTCAAGGAAGTCCGCGAACACAAAACCGTCCCCGCGAAATACCTCGGCGAGACCGACGTCGTGAAACGCGGCGTGCTCGAAGTCGTCCTCGCCACCGACCGCGGCGACCTGTCGCTCTACGTCATCCACCTCAAGAGCCGCCGCACCGAGCGCAAGGACGACCCCGAAGGCGCCGCTCAGCGCCACGCCGAGGCCGTCGGCGTGCGCGATCTCGTGCTCTCGCGCCACCCCGATCCGACCCAGGCCATGTTCGCCGTGCTCGGCGACTGGAACGACACCCGCACGAGCCGCGCCATCCGCGCGCTCCAGAAGCGCGGCGACACCGAGCTCGGCGAGATCCTGCGCGCCGCCGATTCGCGCGGCGACACGTGGACGCATTTCTTCCGTCGTGAAGACAGCTACAGCCGCATCGACTTCATCCTCGTCTCCGCCGGTCTCAAACCGCACGTCGAGAACGACGGCCGCACGAAAATCTACGACGGCCCCGGTGCCCGCGAAGCCAGCGACCACCGCGCTGTGTTGATGGAGCTGAACCTGAAGGCGCGCTGAGAACCATCGGCGCTCTCAGCCTTCCTGCAGGCCCGCCTGCACACCATCGCACGATCTCACCCGCGCGCCGCCGGCCCGAATCCCCGCGGGATCGGTGCGATGAAACCTTCCGCCAAGTAGGGCGCGGACTCCGTTCGCGCCGCCCCTCTCACGCTCTCCGAAACACGCGCCTTGGAGGGCCAAGCTCCGCGAGGCCGCCGCTCCCGTGTGGGCAAGCTCGCCACGCAATAAGCTACCCACCGGCACAGCCAACTTTCGTTTCGTTGAACGATAATTAAGAGCAGCCGATTCCTGAGCCGTGCCGGTCGATGTAAAACGTAGGCAATTGCCCGCTTTCAACGAAATGGTGAATTGCCTACGGCAAGAAATCAGACGTTGAAAACAAACAAGTTATCCCTCTTTCTGCCCGCCACGGGCCAAGCCAAGCGTAGGCAATACGCGTAGTCTGAATAACACTGTTAGCCGATGAAGACATTCGCCAGCATACTGGCCCAGATCGGACCTATAATTGTGGTCTTTGGCTTGCTGGAGTTTCGTCGGCAAAAAAAGAAGAGGGTCCTACTTAAACACATGGGCCTAGCGCTGTTCGCCTCCGGCATTTGTAGTCATATAGGAGCGAAGTATTTTGGTCTCTCAGTATTCGGAAGGTATTCGGAGATACACGGAGAGAGGGCATCAGAGGCTGCGCTTTTTATGGCGGCACTCGGCGCAGTGCTTTTCATCATTCATTTCGCACTTTGCGCCCTTTTCCCCCGGTTTATGTATGTTCGTGAAAATCAAAGGAGAGGCTAACCAATCGCCAGAGCCAATTCGGGCCAGCGCTCCGCGCCGACCCTCTTGGCTCAGCTGAAACGATCGACGGAAGAAAGATGAAAGAGCCCTCTCCTCAGACGAAGAAGTTTTTCGGATTTCTCATATTTGGAATTTCCGGCGTCGCCCTGCTGATGGGGGTGAAGCTGTTGTGGGATGTGGTCCCGTCGTGCATCCAATACCGAGTCTTTTCCCTTGAGCTTTTCACTGCATGCGTGGGTTCTTTGGGTTCGATTGGCGGCTTGCTGTATGGCCGTAGTCTGATGCGCCCGGTCTCGTCTGACCTCTCGTGAAGATGGCCGATCCAGTCGCCAGTGCCAACGCGCGGGAACGGGACGTGATTCGCATGGGCCGCCTCCGCTCCACATTTCCAGTAATTCAGAAGGGCTCACTCTCAGCTCGCCCGCGCGCGGCACATCTCTAACGTTAGCCGGAAGAATGAACCGCCTGATCACTATTCTCCTCTCGGCGCTAATGTGTGCGGTGATTTCTTCCGCATCCGACAAGGCGTTCAGGGATGGCATCCCGGGGGCTTACTCGCGATTGGTCGGAATGGAGGCGACGGTAATCGAGCTTCGACGAGACGGCAGTTACGTCATCACGACGCAAGGCTGTGTCTGGTCTGAAGACGGAGTCGGCCGCTGGGCTGTTCACAACGGCTCACTGGTGTTGGACGGTCGCGGACACCCCGAAGAAAGGAAAGAGAAGCTCACGAAGTTCGAAATCGTGGTGCTTGATAGTGATCTCGCGCTGCGGCCGTTGAACGACTTCGTCGAGTCAGATGACCGCGATTCAGAGGTTTGGCTTTTCAGACCGATGAAGAAAACGGCTGACCAAATGGCAGAGCCAACAGGTGCTAGCGCACCTGTGGCTCATCGCTGACGAATCACCGGAAAAGAGATGAGGACGTGGCTCTATCGCGGCTCTGTTTTGATTATCGCGGCCCTGCTTTGTGCCAAAGCGCTGCTGCGGCCTAGAGGAGCCGAAGATCTCACTCATTACGTTCTGATTCCGGCGATCATTATAGCGGCCGTTTTTTTGATTCTGTCGAAGAGCAGCTTCGTCAGAGCGAACGTGGCATGGGCGGTCATTGTATTAATGTTGGCTCAGCACCATTATCGATGGCGTGAGCATGCGAAGGCGCACGAGCAGCTACATCGTCAGGAAATGGAGCTGCTGATGCGCGATGCGAGAGAACAGATTCGCCAAGCGAGTAGCGGCGGCCCAGAGAAGCAGAAAGAGGCGATCCAGGTGCCACAGCAGCAACGCCCTTGATCTCACCTGCTTCGCCGATGTCATCTCCGCTCAACATGGCCCAGTCATTCAAAAGAGACGGCTTGC
>CAYYVB010000207.1:0-6179 GCA_964475035.1 uncultured Opitutaceae bacterium
CCAAGGTCTCGCCCGAGGATCGCCGCATCCCGCTGCAGAACATGATCTACATCGCCGACGGCCCGAGCGACGTCCCGAGTTTCTCCGTCGTGAAGAAGGGTGGCGGCAAGACCTACGCCGTCTACAACCCGACCGTCCGCGCCGAGTTCGAGCAGAACGACCGCCTGCGCCAGACCGGTCGCATCGACCATTACGGTCCGGCCGATTATTCCGAGAGCAGCCCGACGACGCATTGGCTGCACCTCCAGATCGAGAAGATGTGCGACCGCGTCGTCGCCGACCGCGAGGCCGCCGTCGCTTCGCGCGTCGCCCGTCCGCCGCGCCACCTCAACGCCACGCCGGAAGAGGAAGCCAAGCGCGCCGCCGCCAAACAGCCGAAGCAATCGAGCTTCCTGGACTGAACGGGAAGGCCGGGCTGAAGGCCGATTGATATGTAGGGCAGGGTCGCCGACGGAGGCTTGGCGGAGATGGCGAAGCAACCCCGCCTTTTTCGTGGCCTGAAACAAATCCGAGGCGGGGTTCGGCGACCCCGCCCTACATTTTCAGCCGCCAAAAAAAGACGCCGCCCACTCGGGCGGCGTCTTACTATGGCCAAGAGAGAAGTAGAGATCGTTCAGGGCAGCACCAAGGCGACTCCGGACGATGCCACATCACTCAAGTTGAAGAGAGGTTTCTCCGCCGCCGGGCGAACCGGGGCCGCAGCCACGACGCGCACCGGGACCGTCTTGTCGGTCACAACCACCGGCTCGTAAAGAGGCACGGCTTGGACGACAAAGACCGGGTTTTCCGTGCGCAGGCTGAACTCCACGGGCTGGCTCGCGCCGTCCAAACGGAAGCTCGGCGTGGCTGGGCGCGCCGCCGGACGGGTCTGGGCCACCGCGCTGGCTGGCGTGCCGCGCTGGGCGCGTTGGGATTCGACGAGGTTGGTCACGCGCTGGGCGTAATTGTAGGTCACCTCCGGCACCCTGCCCTTGAGGACGGAGCCGAGGCCGCTGTTCCAAGCCATCGCGATATTAAAGGGATTCGGATCGATGCCGGCGCGGGTCAGGCCGCGCTTGATCCACTCGTAATGCTGCACCGCCACCTCGTCTGCATGCTCGCGGATAACAGCGAGATTGAACGACTTGCGCGTGTGCAAGCGCCAAGTCTTGGCGCGGAATTGGTAGGGTCCCAGTTCACCATGAGACCCACGGCGGGTATGGTTGGTCGGGTTTTCCACCCAGTTGATGGCCCGCAGGACGTCGGCCCGCTCCATGTCGGCGAGAGCCGCGGTCGGGAGACCGCAGATCGCGCACAGGAGGGCGGCGAGAAGGAGGAGCTGTTTCATGGGTGAGAGGGTCGAAAATCGGCAGACCCCCTCCCCTGACAAGTGGCTTTTCGAACTGTAAATTTACAATCTGAGCCGCCTTGTCCCAGACTTTACAGGCATGCGTGCAAGTCACGTATTCAGCGTCCGTCATATGCGCCGGAGTTGCCTAATTCTAGGCAAAGCAAAACTGCTTTCCGGCTAATACCCCTGATTGCGGCTCCCTCGGGCCGTTCAGATCAGGCGTTGCAAGGCCTCGCGCCCGGCTTTGCTGGCGACGACGTAGATGTGCTCGGCGTCTGCCCACGCGACGGCGCTGGCCCCGCTCTCGTCGCGGAAGGTGGGACGGAGCTTTTTGGCGACGTGTGGGAAATCCGCCACCCGGGCAACGTAGGCGTGAAACCAAACGCCCTCGCGCTTGAAACAGACCTCAAGCAAAGGCTTGTCATCGAATGTGATAACGCGGCATCCCAACGACCGCAGTCGCTCGAAATCCACGGTCAGTCCATCCGCCAAACCGGTATCGGTGGAGCTGAGCAAGGCTTGGAAGTCGACCGCCTCCTGACCGTGTTGCCCATGGTGAGCTTGGCGCAGGGTGTCGTTCAGGGCGAATTCGAGCAGGAACGGACTGGCCTCAGCCTGCTTGGGCCAAAGTGCCAACCCGACTGCGAGCAACACGGCCAGACTCGCCGCCACCCCGATCCAAGTCGGCAAACCGGGCCAGCGTGAACGCCCTGACTTCTCCGTTGCGTCCAAGTTGGCAGCATTCCCTTGGTCGAACTTCGCGCCGGCCAGGATGGCATCGCGCAAACCGGGGGGCGGTGTGACGGCGTCGAGCTTTGCACAGACGGCTCGGTCAAAAGCCCTTTGGGCGGAGAACCAGCGCGCGATGGCGGGGTCCTGCCGCGCATGGGCCAGAGCCTCGGCAAAGCCGGGGTCGGCGGCGTCCGCGCCGTCGGGCCGGTAGGCATGCAGGATAAATTTGGCCTCCTCGTTGTTCATGAGAGTTTCCTCGCGGTGTTCGGGGGGAAGGGCACGACCTCGCCGGCACGGCCCGTTTCCTTGCGGGCGAGCGCGGCGCGGAGCTGGGCTTTGCCGCGCGACAGGCGCGACATCACGGTGCCGATGGGGACGTCGAGCGTCTCGGCGATCTCCTTGTAGGCGAGATCCTGGAGATAAAAGAGCGTCAGCGGCACGCGGTAGACTTCGTCCACCTCCTGCAAAGCCGCCACCACCAGGGCCGCATCCATACCGGTGACGCGGTCGATTTCAGGTGCGGCCGGATCGGATTCGCCGGGCGGCAGATCCTCAAGCGCCGTGACATGCTCGGCGCGGCGGCGGCCGCGGAGGAACTCGCGATAGAGTGTCGTGAAAAGCCAGGATTTGGCCTTCGCCTCGTCCCGTAACTGGTCGCCCTTGCGTGCCCAGATGAAGAACGTCTGCTGCGTGAGGTCGCACGCATCCGACGAGTTCTTCGTCAGGCTCAGGGCAAATCGGTAGAGCGGCGCGTAGTGCGCATCGACCAATTGCGTGAAGGCTTCGCTCGGCATGTCGGGGTGAGAGCCGCGCCAGGATGGTTTATTCCCCGCCCGACGCAACCGCCCGCCTTGCCAATCCCGGCGCTCTCGTTTCGCTGCCCTTCGCCATGTCGCACGCCGTCGCTCCGATCCAAGCCGCTTCCAAGCCCGAGTTCTACGCCTCGCTCCACCGCCAGCTCGCGGCGGTGCTGCAGGGCGAGCGCGATTGGGTTGCCAATCTTGCGCAGACCTCGGCTTTGCTCATGCAGACGATGCCCGACCTGAACTGGGCGGGATTCTACCTATTCAAGGAAGGTCAGCTCGTGCTCGGACCGTTTCAAGGCAAGGTCGCCTGCGTCCGCATCGCACTCGGCAAAGGCGTCTGCGGCACGGCTGCAGCCCAGCGCACCACTGTCGTCGTTCCCAACGTCCACGATTTCCCCGGCCACATCGCCTGTGACAGCGCGTCAAATTCCGAGATCGTCGTGCCTTTGCTCGCCGGCGACAGGCTCCTTGGCGTCCTCGACCTCGACAGCCCGCACTTCAATCGCTTCGACGCCGAAGATGGATCCGGTCTGCAGCGCGTGGTGCAGATTTTGTTGGGCGCATCGGACATCTGTTGAGGAACGCTCGCCCCACCCTGCCAAGCCGGCGAGAGAATTGACCCGCCGTGATCGGGAGCCGCCAGCGTCTGGGGCACGGGATTCGGAATCGATTGCGCTCTCCGTTCGGAGTGTCTGAGGCAGTCGCGCACGGAGCTCGCTGCGGCTTGCGACTGCCAACCTCGCCCCCTCACCTCTGGTATTTCCACCGGCGGCATTTCGGCTAACTTCCCTACATGCCACCTTTCATCCTTCTTTGGTTTCGTCTCGGACTGGTGCTGCTGAGCTCAGCGACAGCCATAGCTGCCCAGGAGAACTCGGCCGTGCGCACGCTCTATCTCGTGCGCCATGGATTTTACGACTACGTTCCCGACGCCAACGACCGCACGGCCAATGCCCTCAACATCCTCGGCCGCGAACAGGCCGAGTTGACCGGCGCTCGGCTGGCGAATTACCCGGTCAAGTTCACGCGCGTGGTGAGCAGCGAGTTCACGCGCGCCCGTGAGACCGGCGACCTCATCGCCACCGCACTCGGGCTCGACTGCAAACGCGACGCCCGCCTCAACGAGACAACCCCGCCCGGCACCGGACTGCGCCCCGAGCAAGTCGACGCCACCGCCGAGGCGCAACTCGCGGCGGCCTGGGAGCACTTCGCCTGGCCCAACACCAGCGGGGACTCGCACGAACTTCTCGTGTGCCACGGCAACGTCATCCGCTGGTTCGTCTGCCGGGCACTCGGCGTCGACCCGAAGCAATGGACGCGGATGGAGATCGCCAATTGCTCGCTCACGATGATCCAGATCCGCGCAGACGGAACGGTGCGCCTGCAGCAGTTCAACGAGATCGCTCACATTCCCGTCGAAAAGCAGACGTGGAGCGGCAAGGGGCCGGCTTGGCCCGGGCGCCCGCGCTGAGGCGGCGCGAAGCGCCGCAAGTAACAAGGATCAAGGAACAAGTAACAAGGGACGGCGGAGCCGCGCCTCGGCGCGGCAAGGTTCGTATCCCTGGAGGGCGCGACTACTGCCGCGCCGAAACGCACGCGCGCGTGACATCCCGTTCGCGGCGCGGCGGTAGCCGCGCGCTCCAGATCGGATCGGCCCGCGAGGCCGCGGGCCCTCCCCATCATGCCCGATTTGGCGTTTGGGATTTCGCCGCTCGCGGCGACCCTTGCTACTTGGTCCTTGTTACTTGTCACTTCGCACCGCGGGTGCCGCCCCGCGGTGCGCTCCTCACTTGTGATCCCACGGGAAAGACACCGCGACCTTCGGGAATTTCCAGAGCGTCACGACGTCGAACATCTTCCCGGGATTGCAGATGCCTTTCGGATCGAGCGCGCGTTTCACGGCGAGCATCGCCTTCACTTGCGCGGGCGAATGCTGCAGGCGCAGGAACGGCGTCTTCGCCAAGCCGATGCCGTGCTCGCCGGAGATCGCGCCGCCGAGCGAGACGACGGTCTTCATGAGGTCCGCCACGGCGGCCTCCGCGCGCTTCGTCTCCGCTGCGTCGGCGCGGTGATACATGATGTTCACGTGCAGGTTGCCGTCGGCGAGATGGCCGAAGGTCGGGATCGGCAGCCGCGACCGGCGCTTCAGGCCGGCGAGGTAGCGGGCGAATTTCTCGTAGGCGCGCATCGGGACGACGATGTCCTCGTTCAGCTTCGCGTCGCCGAGCTCAAACATCGCGCCCGAGCATTTGCGGCGAACCGCCCAGAGTTGCTCGGCCTCGTCGCGCGTGCGGGCCTCGCGGAAGGCGAGAGCGTTTGTCTGCGCCCAGGCGAGGACGTCGGCCTTGAGGTCGTCGACCTCGGCCACGCCGCCGGCGAACTCGAGCAGGATCACCGGCCGACCTGCCTGCCCGGGAAAGATCGTAGTCCGCATCGCGCGCTCGGCACAGATCACGCTCTCGCGGTCGAGGAACTCGCAGATCGCCGGCTGCACACGCGCACGGAAAAGCACTTTGGCCGCGCGGAGAGCGGACACCTCGTCGACAAACGACGTCAGCAAGGTCCAGCGCGCGGCGGGCTGCGGGATGAGCTTCAACACGGCGCTGGTGACGATGCCGAGCATGCCCTCGCTGCCGATCCAGAGGTCGCGCAGGTTGAAGCCGGCGGAGAACTTTTTCGTCGCGGTGCCCCATTGCACGAACTCGCCCGTCGGAAGGTAGCCGCTCAAGGCGACGACGAAATCGCGCGTGACGCCGTATTTGCCGCCGTGCATGCCGCCGGCGTTGCACGCGATGTTGCCGCCGATGGTGCAATACGCCTTCGACGACGGATCGGGCGGGTAGAACCAGCCGTGTTTCGCCGCCGCCTCCTGCACGGCGAACGTGGTGGCGCCGGCCTGCACGTGGGCGAGCCCGGCGTCGGCGTCGATTTTGACGCGTGTGAGGCGGGTAAGATCGACGACCCAGCCGCCGCGGACCGGTGCCGCCGAACCCATGAGCGTCGTGCCGCGCCCGCGCACGGTGACAGGCACGCGGTGCCGGTTTGCCAACGTCAGCACGACACCGACGTCACTCTCCGTGCGCGGCGTGATGACGGCGGCGGGAAGGAAGGAAACCTTGCTGCTGTCGAAAGAAGCCGCCCAGCAACCGCGATCGGAAGTGTCGACACGCGCCGCGAGGCGGCGTTTGAGCGCGCGGGTGGCGGAGGAGAAGGAAGCGGGTGTAGGCAAGCGAGCGAGAGTTACGCCAACGGGCGCACGCGTGCAAGTGCGCGGGAGCGCGGGGAGGGAACAGAAGCAACAAGGGTCGCCG
>CAYYVB010000208.1:0-6161 GCA_964475035.1 uncultured Opitutaceae bacterium
GCGGAGCTCGGCCCTCCACGCTTCCACGGACTTCACGTTTCAACCCGCCGCGCGGCCCGGCGGTAGCCGGGCCCTCCACTCGCTGTGTCCTCCGTGTGTTCCGTTTAATCCGTGGGCCCGCCGTTCACTCGCGCGGGGTCTTCAGGCCGAGGCGGGCGATCTTGTCGATCAACTGCGGATACGTGAGCCCGGTGCGCATGGCCGATTCGGCGAAGTCCTCGTCGGGAGCGAGCGCGGGGTTCGGGTTGGCCTCGATGAAATAGATCTCGTTCTGCGCCGTGAGCCGCAGGTCGAGGCGGGCGTAGCCGTCGATCGTGAGGAGATGGTAGATGCGCTTGCACACATCCTCGATCCGGCGGACGAGCGCCGCGTCGAGGCCCTCGGCAAAGCGGTTCTCGAGGCCCCACTTCGCGCGGTAGGCCTCGTCCCACTTGGCCTTGTAAGTGGCGATCTTCGGCTCGTCGGGCGGCACCTCGCGGAAGACGAGTTCGCGGATCGGGAAGACCTGCAGGCGGTGGTTGCCGATCAGGCTGACGTAGAGTTCGCGGCCCTCGATGTATTCCTCGGCGATGACGTCGTTGCCGGTGTTCTCGTGGAGGAAGGTGACGCGCTCGCGGAACTGGTCGTCGTTCTCCACGAACGAGGCCTGCGCGATGCCGTAGGAGGCCTCCTCCTTCAGCGGTTTGACGAGAATGGGGAAACGCAGGTGCTTCGGGCGCACGGCGCGGCGGCCGCGCGGGATGAGCACGAAGGCGGGCGTGTGGATGCGGTGGTAGCTGAGGATCTTCTTCGAGATGCCCTTGTGCTTGCAGAGCGTCAGACCGGACGGACCGCAGCCGGTGAACGGGATGTCGTGCAGCGCCAGATACGACACGATGTGCTGGTCGAAGGCGCGGTTGTTGCGGAACTGGTCCGCGAGGTTGAAGATGACGTCGGGCGTGAAGGTCTGGAGCTTCTGCCGGAGCAGGTCGAGGTCGTCGAAGAGCGCGAGCTGCTCGTGCGGATGACCGAGCTCGTCGAGCGCCTGGAGGAGCGCGCGCTCGGTCTTCCAATCGGCGGTCTGCAGCTCGGCGCTGAGGTCCTGGTCGAGCGTGACGGGACGGACGGCGTCGAAGAGGGCGAGAACCTTGAGTTTCCGCGGCATGGTCACTTGGTGCGTTTGAATTTCCCGGTGAAGAGGTAGTTCATCACGAGCGTCGTGAGATAGGCGCTGACGGCGAGGTCGGGCGCGTCGCCGGGCGCGAGATGCAGGCCGAGCTGGTCGCAGCGCTCGATGAGGCGCGCGAGGAGCTTGTGCACGCGGTATCTCTTCTCGTTGGTCGCCTCGCACACGGCGTCCATCAGCGCGCGGCGGCGGGCGCGGAGGTAGCGCGAGGCGAGGCGCTCGGCGCCGGCGTCGGCCGGGCCGGCGAAAAGCGCGCGCAGGTCGCGGTCGTAGAAATCGGGATACGTGTCCTCGTTGGCCTTCCGCTTGCGCGCGTAGTAAGTCTTCAACTTCACGTTCAGGCAGTTGAAATCCCGCTCGCGGTAACCGGGCTGGTAGGGCGGCGGCTGGCCGGCGAGCGAACGCATCAGCTCGTCGACGTATTCCAGTTTGTGCAGCGCCTTCCAGCCGGCGTAGCGCTTCCGCCAGTCGAGCCCGGGCGTGAGCCAGACGGCGAAGGTCTCGGCGAAATCCTCGTCCGGGTGGCTCTGAGCATACCAGTCGTCGAGGTGCACGACGTAGGAATGGCTGTAGGGACGCGGACGGTAGAACTCGGGTGTGTCGTCGACGGAGGTCTTGCCGAAGGTGCGCTGCCATTTCCGTTTGCGCGTGAGCTGATACGCGTAGGCGTAGGCGTGCGCCGCCTCGTGGCGCATCAGGCGCATGAACCACTCCGCGCTCTCGCCCTCGACCTCGAGCATCATCGTGCGCTCGAGCGCGCGCAGCCGCTCGTGCACGAGGAAGAACGGCACGAAGATCGCCGGGATGCCCACGGGCACGAACCACTCGTCGCCGACGTGGCAGGGCGGGTGGAACACGAGCCCCTTCGCGCTCAGTTCGTCGTGGAGCTGCCGGATGAGCGGTTCGATCGGCGTGCCCGCGAGCGTGAGGCCGAGCTGGTTGATCTTCTTCTCGAGCAATTGCTCGTCGCCCAGCTCGTGCCACGCAGGGGTGTTTTCCATCGGACGCCACGCTAGGCGGAAAGCGGCGCCGCGGAGAATCAAATTCGCGCCGTGCAAACCCCGGCCCGCCGGCGCGGCCAAGTTCCGGCGTGAACTTTCCGGGAGAACTGCTTCCCTTCCCTCACTCCACCATGCGCCCCCGTCACCTCGCGCTGGGAGCAGCCGTCGTTCTCGCGCTGACGGTGCTCCTGATTTTTGCGCTTCGCCCCCGCACCGACCGGCCTGCTGCGGCTTCGACCGGGGAGCACTCCGCCACGCCGGTGGAGACGGCGGCGACCCCCACCACGGCCAACGAAGCGAAGCTCAATTCTCCTGCCGCCCCGGCCATCGCACCCGCGAAGCTGACCATGCCGCCAGTGCCGGCCTTTCTCGCCGCCGTGCCCGCGGATGATCCCGAGTCCGCCCACCCGGTCGAGCGCGCGTCCGCCACCGGCATATTGTTGGCCGAGCGCTGGGAACCGGCCGCCCGCGCCGGCCACTGGCAACGCGTCCGCCTCATGCGCACCCCCGTCATCGATCGCACGGTCCGCGTCGTCGACGAATGGCGCGCACCCGCCTCGCCCGGCGCCGCACCCGTCGAGGTGAAGCGGGAGATGTTCGTCGCCGACCAAGTCATCGTCACCCGCGCGGCGCGCGAAACGTCCGCTGATTTCGCCGCGCGCCTCACCGCGCTCGGCTTGGTCGAGCCGCGCGAGATCGCGCCGGGCGTCTTCACCGCGCGCACGGCGACGGCGGACCTCGACGCCGCGCCAGCCGCCCTCGCCGCCCTCGCGGCCCGGCCGGATCTCTACGCGACGCCAGAACTCGACGGCGTCGGCTTCGGCGGCGCGACCGCCAACGATTTCTATTACGCCACCCACCAGTGGAATCTCCGCAACACCGGCCAGACCGTCGTAAGCGTCGTGGGCTCCGCCGGGGTCGACATCGGCGCCGAGGCGTTCTGGGACATCACGACCTCCGCGCATGGCGTCGTCCTTGCCGTCCTCGACAGCGGCCTCAATTACGCTCACCAAGACCTGCAGGGCATCCCGACGCACGACTCGGGCGAAATCGCCGGCGACGGCATCGACAACGACGGCAACGGTTTCATCGACGACGTGCTCGGCTGGGATTGGGTTAACAACGACAACAACCCGACCGACGACCACGGCCACGGCTCGAACGTCACCGGCATCATCCTCGCCACGCGCAACAACAGCGTCGGCGGCGCAGGCCTTGTCGAAGGTGCCAGTCTGATCACGGCGAAGATCCTCAACTCTTCCAACGGCGGCCTCACCACGCACCTCATCGCCGCCACCACCTACGCGCGCCTGCGCGGCGCGCGGCTGATGAACCTCTCGCTGCAAAACTATCCTTACAGCGCAAACCTCGACACCGAGTTCACCGCCTGCGAAGCCGCGGGCATCCTCCTCGTCATCTGCGCGGGCAACCAGGGCGTGAACAACGACGTGACCCCGAACTTCCCCAGCTCATACCCGCACGCCAACATCATCTCCGTCGGCAACCACGAGAACACGGGCGTCCGCTGGTCAGGCTCGAACTACGGCGTCACCAGCGTCGACCTGTTCGCTCCCGGACGGGCCATCGTCGCCCCGGGCTATTCCTCCGCGACCGCCTACACCTCCTTCACCGGCACCTCGCAATCCACCCCGCACGTCGCCGCCATCGCCGCGGCCATCCTGCGGGTGAATCCGACATGGTCCGCGCCCGAGGTGAAGGCCGCCATCCTCGACACAGTGCTCACCGCCCCGGCATTCAGCGGTATCAGCGTCACCGGCGGACGCCTCCAAGCCCTCCCCGCGCTTGCCGCCGCCCTGCGCGCGCAACCGGAGAACGACACCGACGGCGACGGCTGGGCCAACCTCATCGAATACCTCACCGCCACGCGCCTCGACCTCGCCAGCGCCCGCCCCGAGCTCACGCTCGAGACCGTCGGCGGCGACCTGCGTCTCTCCATGCCCCGCACGCTCCGCAGCGACGCGCTGCTCGAGATCGAGCTGTCGACCGACCTCGCGACGTGGACGACCGTCGGCGTCGTCGACGAGAGCACGGCGGAGATTCTGCGCGGCCGGATGACGATGACCGGTTCCCCGCCCCGCGGCTTCCTCCGCCTCCGCGCGTCCAGTGCGCCTTGAAGAACCACGCCGCCGTTTTCAGGCGTGATTTTCCCGGCCGCTCCGCTTCTCTCCCGGCACCCCGCCGCCCCACCCCCGCCCATGAGCGTCCAGGTTCCCCTCAGCAGTTTTCGCGTCCGCCCGCGTTTCACCGAGCATGTCCGCGCCTCGCGCGAGGAGACGAAACGCCAGCTCCTCGCCTCGCTCAGGCAGGAGCCGGCCGGCACCTTCGAACTGCGGCCCTTCGCTGAATTCGTCGGCATCCATCTTGCCCCGCAGGATCGGCGTTACTGGTCGCCGCGGCTGTTTCTCAGTCTCGAGAACGAACCCGACGGCTCCACGCGCATCGAGGGCACCTACGGTCCGGAGATCGAGGTGTGGTCGGTGTTCCTCTACGGCTATCTCAGCACCGGCTTGCTCGGCACGCTCTCGGCCATTTACGGCGGGGCGCAGCTCTTCATCGAGCAGGAGCCCTGGGCGTTCTATGTCACCGGCACGATGACGGTCATCGCCCTCGGACTCTACCTCGCCGCCCAACTCGGCCAGAAGCTCGGCGCGCACCAGACCCTCCAGTTGCACAACGCCTACGAGCGCGCCGTCGCCGGCCTGCGCGCGGCCGTTTGACGGCGCGACAGCGGCGGGTTGCGCTTTGGCGGGATTCGTGTGCCTTGTCCGCCGAACCGACCATGCCCAAGGCCGCCCTGCCCTCCTCCCGCCCGCCCCTCGCCCGGATGCTGCGCATCCACGACATCCTGCAGGACGGCCGGCAGACCAACTGCACCAAGCTCGCCGAGGAGCTCGAGGTCTCGACCAAGACCATCATGCGCGACCTCGCGTTCATGCGCGACCAGCTCGACCTGCCCTGCGAATACGACCCGCGCACCTATGCGTGGCGCTATGCGTATCCGGTGAAGAATTTCCCGACGGTGCAGATCAGCGAGGGCGAACTCCTCGCCCTCCTCGTCGCGCGCAAGGCCCTCGAGCAATACCAAGGCACGCCCTACCACGACCAGCTCGCGCACGCCTTCGAGAAGATCTCCTCCAGCCTCAACGACCGCATCAGCTTCTCCCCCTCCGGCACGCTCGGGAACATCTCGTTCCACTCCGCCGGCCTCGGCCGCTCCGACCTGAAGCTCTTCGAGAAACTCAGCCGCGCCGTGAACGAGTCGCGCGAGATCGCCTTCGCCTACCGCAAGCCGCGCAGTCCGGCCCTCGAGCCCCGCCGCGTGCAGCCCTACCACCTCGCCAACCGCGAGAACGCCTGGTATCTCGTCGGCCACGACCTCGACCGCGGCTCGCTCCGCACCTTTGCCCTCACGCGCATGCAGACCCTGGCCGTGAGCGACCGCCGTTTCGAGCGCCCGGCCGATTTTTCGCCCGCAAAATTCTTCGGCAAGGCCTTCGGCGCCTTCGTCGGCACCGGCGACTATCGCGTCGTGCTGCGCTTCGCCGCCGCCGTCGCCGACCAGATCCGCGAACGCTGCTGGCACGAATCGCAGGAGACGCGCGACCTCCCCGACGGCGGCCTCGAGTTCACGGTGCAGCTCGGCGGCCTCGAAGAGATCCTCCGCTGGATCCTCGGCTGGGGCGGCGACATCGAGGTGCTCGCCCCGCCGGAGCTGCGCGCCCTCGTGCGCACGCAGGCCGCCGCCCTCGCGCAACGCTACGGCGGCACCGGCGAAACCCAGCCCGCCGCGAAACCGGGAGAGAAACGCGCCGCCGGCAAAACGCGGCGCTGAATCCGCGCCCCTCCGAACCTGGAGGGCCGAGCTCTGAATCAAACCTCTCCGCCACCTCACGCCGCGACCGGGCGCAGCGTGGCCGGCACGAGTTCGGAAAGCATCGACGGCTTGCGGCCGGCGGGCAGGCGGCGGCGCACCG
>CAYYVB010000209.1:0-6157 GCA_964475035.1 uncultured Opitutaceae bacterium
CGGCGGGACGAACGATTCCGAGAGAAAGAGAAAGATTAAGAGAAAGAGGAAAGAGGTCGGCAGGGGCAGAGTCATGCGCTGGCCGGGAATTCAGTTTTCATGCGATCGCGGTCCGGCCCGCGGGGCCGCGGGCCCTCCTGGTGTTTTCGACTCTCCCCAAAGCGGAGGGCCGTGCACCCCTGCACGGCCCTCCTATGTGACAACGGACCTGTCAGTCCTGAATTCGGAAAGTGGTTCAGCGCATCGCGACGGTCTTGGCGTTGGTCTGGCCGGCGGCGGCGATCATGCGGTGGAAGGTGGCTTCGTTGGCGCTGTAGGCGGCGGTGATGACGCCGACCATGTTCTTCTCGTTGACGGAGATCTCGTCCGGCTCGTCGTTGTTCACGCCTTGGACGATGTAGCCCTTGCCGTCTTCGCCGATGACGCTGTGGGCGACGTAGCGGCCGTTGGCCTTGCGATAGACGACCGTCATGCCCTTCTTGATGTCGTCGTAGTTCATCGGGGTGACAACCACCGCGGTGCCGGGGGCGTAGAGGGGCTCCATCGAGCTGCCGATACCCCAGAGGGCCTGACCGCCGACCTTGGCGGCCTGCTGCTCGGCGAGCTGCATCTCGCTGCCCTTTTCGACGATGACCGGAGCCGGCGTGAGCTGGGCGATCTTGGCGAGGAGGCGCGGGCTCTTGATGCCGGCGTTGGCGCTGACGGAGATCGCGACGGCCGCGAGGGTGAGGGCGGCGAGGCGGAGGAGTTGGGTGGGGGCCGTTGTCATGGCCCCAGCATCGCGGAAAACGCGATTTCCGATTATCCGGGCACCTACGCGACCGGGCCTCGGGAATTACGCTAGGGTGTTTACCTGGTAAAAACCCACTGGCTCGTGCACCCCGGAACTTACCGCTCGCCGACCGTGCGAAATCGTGGCACATCATGGAGTTGCGGGCCGCAACAACAACTGACTCCTACCGCCCATGATCCGCGCTCTCTATGCCGAAGACGATCCGAACGTGGCGGGTATCGTTCGCACATACATCGAGCACTTCGCCCCGGATTGGAAACTTGAGATCGTGCCCAACGGCACCGAATGCCTCCACCGCATGGCCATCGGAGGCTACGATATCCTGCTCCTAGACCTCGTCCTGCCGGACACCGACGGCCTCCAAATCCTCGGTGAACTCGCCCGCCGCAACGACCCTACGCCCGTCGTCATGGTCACCGGCCACGGCCAGACCGAATTGGCCGTCCGCGCCCTCCGCGCCGGTGCGGCCGATTGCGTGGACAAGACGTCCCCGCAGTTCCTGCAACTCGTCGACATCATCAAGCGCGTCCAAGCCCGCCATGCCGAGGGCCAAAAACGTCCGTCCACCGCGCCGCTCGCCGGCCGCCATCCTGTCGCGCTGATCGAGGGCTCCACCGCCGTCGCGGCCGACATCCGCGCGTTCTTCGAGAAGAGCGCGCCGCAATTCGACCTCACGGTCGCCGCCACCGCGGCCGACACGGACCGGTTTTTCAGCGCCGGTGCGCCGGCGCACGCCATCATCATCGGTCCGACCCCGCCGAGCACGAAGCCCCTCGAGGTGCTCCGTCGCGTCCACTCGCACGCCGCCCAGGTGCCGACGCTCATGGTCTCCTCGCGCACCGACAGCGAGACGGCCGTCGCGGCCTTCAAGCTCGGGGCGCAGGATTTCATCCTCCAGAAGCCCGACTACCACACCGAGCTCGTCTTCTCGCTCAACAGCATGCTGCGCCGCGCCGACACCGAGCGGCAGAACCAGCGCCTGACGCGCGAGCTCGAGCAGCTCAACCGCTCGCTCGAAGCCCAGGTCATCGCGCGCACGCGCGAACTGCAGGCGCTCTCGCTCCGCCTCCTCCGCATCCAGGAAGACGAGCGCCGCGCCATCGCCCGCGAGCTCCACGACGAGGTCGGCCAGCTCCTCACCGGCCTGAAATTCCAGCTCGAGCACGCGATCAAGGCCGCCGGCGACTCCCCGCAACGCGTCCCGCTCAGCGAGGCGATGACGACCGCCACCAACCTCCTCGAACACGTCCGCGCCCTGACGCAGCAATACCGGCCGCGCGTGCTCGACGATCTCGGCCTGCAACCCGCGCTCGAGTGGCACGCCAAGCAATTCACGAAGCAGACCGGCATCGAGATCGCGCTCGACGTCTCGCTGCCGCCGCAACGCCTGCCCGGCGAGATCGAGACCGTCGTGTATCGCATCATCCAGGAGGCGCTGACCAACGCCGCGCGCCACGCGCAGGCCAAGGTCGTGTCCGTCACCGTCTCGGCCGACGAGAAACAGCTTTATGTCGAGGTCGCGGACCGCGGCCGCGGCTTCGATCTCACCGCCGTGCTCGCGCGCACCGATTCGCTCGGGCTCGCCGGCCTGCGCGAGCGCGTCAACCTCGCCGGCGGCCGGCTGGAGATCCACTCCCGACCCGGCGAAGGCACGCGCATCCAGGCCGAGTTCCCCCTGCCCTCGCCGGGCTCCGCCCATCCCCTGCCCGCATGACGACCGTCGTCCTCGCCGATGATCACGACATTGTCCGCCGCGGCGTGCGCAGCCTGCTGGAGGCGGACGGCCGCTTCAGCATCGTCGCCGAAGTGGCCGACGGCCTCGCCGCCGTGCAGACCGTCGAACGGTTGAAGCCGCACCTGCTCTTCCTCGACCTCTCGCTCCCGCGCCTGCACGGGCTCGAGGCGCTGCGCCAGATCCGCATCTGCAGCCCGCACACGAAGATCCTCGTGCTCTCGATGCACAACGACGAGCCCTACGTGATCGAAGCCCTGCGCAGCGGCGCCGCGGCCTACATCCTGAAGGGCTCCGAGTCCGACGAAATCGTGCGCGCCACGCAGGAAGTGCTGGCCGGGCGACGTTTCCTCAGCGCGCCGCTGACCGAATGGGCCATCACCGCGCTCGCCGTGAAGACGCCCGACACGAGCGATCCTTACAACACGCTCTCGCCGCGCGAGCGCGAGGTGTTGCAGCTCGGCGCCGAAGGCCTCGGCAACGCCGAGATCGCCGAGAAACTCTTCATCAGCGCGCGCACCGCCGAGACGCACCGCGCGAATCTCATGCGCAAGCTCAGCCTGCAGACGCAGACCGACCTGGTGCGCTACGCCATCCGCCGCGGCCTGATCCAGGCGTGACGCCCACCGGCGGCCGCCCGGCCCGTCCGTTCGCCGCCACAGGAGCCGGCGCCGCGCATTCCCGGTGCGGCGCGGGGATGGGCGCAAAAAAAGCGGCGCCAGTGACGGCGCCGCGCTTTGACTCTTGATGCCGAGCTTGGTTCCGGGTCAGACCTTCGGGCCACCCTGCGCGAGGTTGCGCGCGCGGAGGCGGAGGCCGTTGAGGCGGATGAAACCGGTGGCGTCGCTCTGGTTATACCAGCTCTTCACGCCTTCCATCGAAGCGATCTTGTCGTCGTAGAGGGAATACTTCGATTTGCGGCCGCAGGTGATGATGTTGCCCTTGTAGAGCTTCAGGCGGACGGTGCCGGTGACGAACTTCTGCGACTCGTCGACCATGGCCTGCAGCATCTCGCGCTCGGGCGCGAACCAGAAGCCGTTGTAGACGAGCTCGGCATACTTCGGGATGAAGCTGTCGCGGATGTGGAGCACCTCGCGGTCGAGCGTGAGCGATTCCACCTGGCGGTGGGCCTGCATGAGGATCGTGCCGCCCGGCGTCTCGTAGACGCCGCGGGACTTCATGCCGACGAAACGATTCTCGACGAGATCGACGCGGCCGATGCCGTGCTTGCCGCCGAGCTTGTTGAGCGTCTTGAGGACGCCGCCGGGCGTCATCTTCTTGCCGTTCACGGCGACGCAGTCGCCCTTCACGAAATCGAGCTCCACGTATTCGGCCTTGTCGGGCGCGTCCTCGGGAGCGACGGAGAGCTTGAACATCTCCTTGTTCTCGGGAGTCGTCGGGTCGAACCACGGATCCTCGAGGATGCCGGCTTCGTAGGAGATGTGGAGAAGGTTGCGGTCCATCGAATACGGCTTCTTGAGCGAGGCCTCGACAGGGATCTTGTGCTCGGCGCAATACGCGATCATCTCGGCGCGGCCGGGGAACTTCTCGCGGTAGCTCTCGAGCTTCCACGGCGCGATGATGTTGAGGTGCGGGGCGAGCGCCATGTAGGTGAGCTCGAAGCGGCACTGGTCGTTGCCCTTGCCGGTGGCGCCGTGCGCGACGGTGTCGGCCTTTTCCTTCTTCGCGATGTCGATCTGCGCCTTGGCGATGAGCGGGCGGGCGATCGAGGTGCCGAGGTAATACTGGCCCTCGTAGATCGCGTTGGCGCGGATCATCGGGTAGATGAAGTCGCGCGCGAACTCCTCGACGAGGTCGAGGGTGTAGTGTTTCGAGGCGCCGGTCTTCTTCGCCTTGGCAGGGAGGCCTTTCAGCTCCTCCTCCTGGCCGATGTCGGCCGCGAACGTGACGATTTCGGCGTCATACGTTTCGCGGAGCCACTTGACGATGACGGAGGTGTCGAGGCCTCCGGAGTAAGCGAGCACGATCTTCATGGTAGAGCGCGCACTGTGCAACGGGCCGGGGCGGCCCCGCAAAGGAAAAATCGGGCGCGATGCGTCAAGCCGCTCAACTGCGTGAGCGGGCGAGCGTGGCGAGAATGGCCTTCTGGACGTGGAGGCGGTTCTCGGCCTCGTCGAAGATGATGGAGCGCGGGTGATCGAGGACTTCCTGCGTCACTTCCTCGCCGGCGTGCGCGGGCAGGCAGTGTTGGAAGAACGCGTCGGGCTTGGCGGCGGAGAACAGCTTCATGTCCACCTGATACGGCATCATGCGCTTCGCACGCTCGGCGCTCTCGTCCTCCTGCCCCATGCTGGCCCAGACGTCGGTGTAGACGATATCGGCGCCGGCGACGGCCTCGTAGGGATCGGTGGTGTAGTGGAACTTCGCGCCCAGCTGCTGCGCGGCGGTGCGGATTTCTTCCTTCGGCTCAAAACCGGCCGGACCGGCGAGCGCCACGCTCATGCCGAACTGGTGCGCGCCGAGGATCCACGAGTTGGCCATGTTGAAACAGGTGTCGCCGAGGAACGCGACCTTGCGGCCCTTGAGTGACGCGAGCAGGTCGCCCTGCGGCCCGGCCCAGCGCTCCGCCGCCGTGAAGGCGTCGGTGTAGATCTGGCAGGGATGCAGGTAATCCGTCAGCGCGTTGACCACCGGCACGCTGCCGAGACGGGCGAGTTCGGTGACGTCGCTGTGCGCGTAGGTGCGGATGACGATGCCGTGGACGAAGCGCGAGAGGACGCGCGCGGTGTCGGCGATGCTCTCGCCGCGCCCGATCTGGATGTCGTTCTTGGAAAGGAAGAGCGGGTTGCCGCCGAGCTCGTGAATGCCGACGTCGAACGACACGCGCGTGCGCGTGGAGCTCTTGGCGAAGATCATGGCCCAGGACTGGCCCTCGAGCGGTTTCTCGTGGCGTCCGCGCTCGCGCTTGTAACGGCGCGCCAGCGCAAAGATCTGCGCGATCTCGGACGGGGAGAAATCGGTCTCGGCGAGGAAATGTCTCATCGGCATCAGGAGGTCTCCTTCTTCTTTAACGCGCCGCGGATGATCTCAGTCGCGAGCTTGAGGTGTTCAGCGGTGGCGATGAGGGGCGGGAGGAGGCGGATGGTGTTGCCGCCGGCGATGGGGCAAATCATCCCGCCTTCGCGGAGGAGCGGGAGATACGGTGCGGGATCGCCGGTGAGGCGCAGGCCGAGCATGTAGCCGCGGCCGGTGACGCCGAGGACCTGCTGCGGGAATTCGACGGCGAGCTTCTCGAGTTCGGCCTTCCACGCGGCGCCGTTGACGGCGACCTTGCGGATGAGGTCGTCGCGCTCAAGCACGTCGAGCACCGCGAGCGCGGCGGCGCAGGCGAGGGGCGAGCCGCCGAAGGTCGTGCCGTGCGAGCCGGGGGTGAAGAGCTCGGCGTTCTTCTCCGCGGCCCAGATGCCGCCCATCGGGTAGCCGTTGGCGATGCCCTTGGCCATGCCGATGGCGTCGGCGCGCACGCCGGAGTGCTGGAAGGCGAAGAACGTGCCGGTGCGCCCGAAGCCGCATTGCACCTCGTCGAGCATGAGGAGCAGGTTGTGCTGGTCGCAGAGCTGGCGCAGGCCCCAGAGAAATTCATCCGTGCAGGGCGTGACGCCGCCCTCGCC
>CAYYVB010000210.1:0-6145 GCA_964475035.1 uncultured Opitutaceae bacterium
GAGCAACGTCATCCACCGCAACACGGCCTCGCACCACAAGTCGCAGGTCGCGAAGTTCATCTTCGCGAAGAAGTAAGCGGTCGCCGCCTTCCGCCGCGATTTTTCCGACCCCGCCCGCCGTCAGCGAGCGGGGTTTTTCGTGCCCGCGTTTTTTCCGCGGGATTCGCCGTCAACGCTTCGTCGCAACCGACGGCGCCCGCGGCGTCACCGCCCCGTCGCGCTCACCAGCCGCTGAACTTCGCTGCGTGCGCCGAACGCTGCGTCGGTGTCGTCAGTTCGCGCCAACGCTCGATGCCGAAGGGCATGTCCGCATCGAGATCCTCCAGCGACTCGTCGTAATGGAATGCGGCGTTGCCCGTGAGATCGATGCTGCGGCCGACAAAGGCGCCCATGACGTCGCCGTTGCCGTTGACCTTGATGGCGGCGTTCGGCGCGTAGAGCGCAGCCTTCAGCGCGCCGTTGCCCGCGATGTGGATCGACTGACCGGCGGCGCTCGTGTTCGTGCCGTAGATCTGCGCCGTCGCCGGGCGGACGTTCGAGTTGCCGAGGCCGTTGCCCGCGATGAGCACGTCGCCCTCGACGTAAACCGTCAGGCTCGAACCCACGGGGATGAGGATCGCGGCGTTGCCCGTCACGTCGATCGCGCGCGCGCCCGAACCGGCGGTGAGCACGAGCGTCACGTCGCCGAGGATCGTGAGCGTCTGGCGTCCGTTCAGCGTGAGATTGTTGCAGCGCCACTTCGTCGCCTCGCCGGCCGTGCCGAGCGTGGCGCCGATCGAGACGAGCACCGTGCCGTCGACCGGCGCCGTGATTTCCGGGAACGTCGCCGTGAAATCCGTCGCGACTCGCGCCGGATCGACGTCGACGCCGTCGGGTGTGTCGCGCCCGCGGATCGAGCCGTTGCGGCCGACCTCGGGCTGCGCGCCGCCGGTGTAAACGTAGCCCCACACGTCGGCTTGGTTGACGAGCAAGGCGCGCGAGGCGACCGACGTGCTCGCCACGCTGCCGCGGTCGTTGCGCACCGCGACGCTGTAGGGCACGGGCGCGGTGGAGGGATCGCCGTCGGGATCGGAATTCCAGCTGTCCACGGAAACATTCGTGCCCGAGAACACGACGTCCTCCTTCGCCATCAGGCCCGCGCTGAAGCGCGAGCGACGGCGCAGCGTGACCTCGATCAGTTTTGTCACTTCGCCCGCGCCGGGCGAACTCACCGTCGCCTGCGCCACGACGCTCGGGCGCGCGTTGCCGGCGGGCGCATGGTTGCTGACATGCACCTTCACGGTGCCGGCGGCGTTGCCTAGATCGAAGTCCGCGAAGGTGCGGCGCGCCGCCGGGGCGGCGATGCTCCAGCCGTTCCACGCGTCGGCGTGGCCTTCGCGCGCGCGGTTGAACGCCCACAGCGCCTCCTCCGCGCCCGCCTCGGCGAGGTTGAACGCCGCGGCCTGCTGGAAGCCGCGCTGCGCCTGGCGCGCGGAGTTGACGTTGAGCGTCAAGTAACTGGTCAACCCGAGCGCCAGCACCGCCATGATGAGCAACGCCACGATGAGCACGGCGCCGCGTTCACCGCGGCGCGGGGGTGCGCGGAGGGTGGACGAAAGGGAATGGGTCGGCGTCGGTCGCATCAGTTGCTCACGCGTTTGTTGCGCAGGATGTAGCGGGCGGAAGCGGCGCCCTGGCTCGCGCCTGCCGTGATCGAGTGCGTGCGCTCCGCGCGGAAGACGATCTGGAGCTGTTTCGTCTCGAGGTCGTTGGCCGCGGTGTTGTCGCCGCCGCCGGGCAGTTCGAGTTTGTAGCGCTGGAAGGTGAAATCGGTCGCGAGGTCGCGCACCAGCACGCGCCGCGGCGCGGCGGAGGTGGGACCGCCCTCGACGCGGTAGAAGCTCCGGTAGGTCGCGCTGCGCGGATCGGCGTCGTAGGTATAGGTGACCTCCGTCGCGGGCGAGCCCGCGGGCAGCGTGAACGTCACGCTCTGCGCGCTGTGCCAGCGGAGATTTTCCGCCAGCCGCGCGTCCTGTGCGAAGGTCTCGAGTCCGCGCCGCACCTGGCCCTCCATCTCGCTCAGATCCTGCGCGCGCAGCCCCGTGCGGCCGAGGAAGAGGAACGCGCTCATCACCGCCGCGAGCACGAAGGCGCTGAGCGTCGACGCGATCAACACCTCCGCCAGCGAGAAGCCGGCGGCGCGGGTGCGGCGCGGGGCCGGCTCAGTGCGCGGTGCTGATGTAGTCGTTGAGTCCATTTTTGCCGTAACGCGTGATGAGGCGCGTGGTCTGCGGGCGGCCGTCGTAGGAACGCCATTCCGCGGTGAGGGTGATTTCCTTGAGTCCGTCGCGCAGCGTGGTGATCGCGCGCGTGCACGTGAAGCGCGCCGCCGTCGCGCCGGCGGCCGCGTCGGGCGTGAAGGTCGCGCTCGCGGCCGCGGCCTGCAGCTCCTCGAGCTGCGTCCAATTCCTCAGGCGCAGGCGTTCCATCTCGCTTTGCAGCACCTGCGTGGCGAACGCGACGTTGCGCGCGCGGTCCATCGCCTTGATGCCGGCCTGCATCGCCGAGATCGCGCTGACGATGCCGAACACGAGCACGACCGAGGCCACCATCACCTCGACGAGCGTGAAGCCGCGTCGGCCGCCGCGCGCGCGCGGCCGCGGACGCGAGAACGAAGGAATGATTTTGCGCGCGGGATCGGTCATGGCGTCGGGTTTCCCGCCGGGTCGGCCGCGCCGAGGCGCACGGTGACCGTCGTGCCGGCGCCGGCGGTGGAGTCGATGCGCACGGTCGCGCCCATCTCGCGGGCGCGGGTGGTGAGGTTGACGAGGCCGCGGCCCGTGCCCATGCGCTGCACGGGGTCGAAGCCGGCGCCGTTGTCGCGCACGCGGAGCTGCGTGGCGCCGTCCTCGCGCCGGAGTGTGATGTCCACGCGCGTGGCGTGGCCGTGGCGGATGGCGTTGCTCAGGCACTCGCGGACGATCTGGAGCGCGTGCAACTCGACGACGTTGGTCAGCGGCGCGGCGGCGGTCTCGTCGATATCGAGCGTGATCTCCACCGGCCAGAGCTGGCGCATCATCGCCGCGAGTGCGCGGACAGCCTCGGGGAATTGCTGCCGGTTCTCGGTCCGGTCGGGTTCGAGGTCGGCGATGTAGCTGCGGACCTGGCGGATCGTTTCGTTGAGATTGTCGCGGCAGTGCTTGATCCGTCCCTCGGCGCCAAAGGGGTCGACGCTCATCTGCGCGCGCACCGATTCGAGGCCGAGCCCGGCGGCGTAGATCGACTGGATGACGTGGTCGTGCAGGTCGCGCGCGAGCCGGCTGCGCAACTCGAGCGAGTGGCGCAGCTCGGTCTGGCTCTGGAGCAGCGCCACCTCGGCGCGCCGGCGTTCCTCAACCTCGTGGTGCAGGGCATCGCGCGCGGCAAAGGAATCGACGACCAATTGCGCCACGTCGCGGCATTCATCGCGGCCGGCGAGCAAGGGCTCGATCGGTTCGATCGTGCCACGGCGCAGGCTTTCGCCGAGCCGGCCAAGCGGTTGCAGCACCCAGCGGTTCAAGGCCAGCCCCAGCGCGGTCAGCAAGGAGGCCGCGAAGGCGACGAAGAGAGCGAGCGTCTGCCACCACGCGCCATCGCCTGAAAGCGAAGGCGTGCCCGGCGCCGCGGTGAACATGACCTCGCGCACGGCGCTCCCGTCGAGACCGGCCAGTTCGCGCCGCCAAGTCGGAGGATCGACGTCACCAGCTCCGGTTGTCGCCGCGCCGGGTGCCGCGAGTCGGACCGTGTGCCCGGTGAGTTCACCGAGCTCGCGGAGATAAGCCGCTTCCCACCGGCGCGCCACGATCATCCAACCCGCCACGCCCTCGCCGTCCGGCACCGGCGCTGCAAAAAATTGCCACAGGCCGTCCGCGCCGGACGCAAAGAAATGCAGGCGCACCCCGCGGCGTTCCGCCGCAGCGAGTTGGTCCGGTGCCGGCAGCTCCGGCGGCCGGTGCGCTGGATCACGCTGGCGGGCATAAAGGGCGCGGCCATCGGCGCGCAGCACCCACAAGCTGTCCACGTGCCGGTCGGCCAACGCCGCATCGAGGTGCGTCCGCGCCCAGGTCGCGTCGGGCGCGGCGATGAATTCCCGCAACCCCGCCCACGGCGCAAGATCGAGCAACAGCTCCTGCAACGGACGCTGCGCGATCGTCAGCCAGCGTGTGAGCTGGCGGTCTTGCTCGCTGTGCCAAGCGCGGCGTTCCTCGCGGCGCGATTGACCGGTCGCGAACGCGAGCAGCATCACCACCGCGAACATCACCACCAGCAGTGCGCCCAACAGCACACCGAACCGCGCGCGCAGCCTGAGGGGAGTCCGCATCATGGCCGGGTCATTCGGCCGTTCCCCGCGGTCGGGCAGGCGGAGGGGTTGGATTGACGGGGTGGAATTAACACGCGGGAAATCCGTGGGATAAGCCCGATTCCAACGGAGGCGAATAGTTTTACTAAATAGGGCCACAAGGCCTTATTTTTAAAAATGCGAAAGCCTGCCGATGCCGGACCGGAGCGGCGCGATGCGAAATCCGGCGGGGCACGCATCCCGGGTTGCGCTGGGCCGCGGCAGGTTGTGAATTGCGGCGTGGTTTCGTCGCCCGCCGCCGTCACGCGCCATTTTCTATCCTGGGAAGCGCCCCTGTTGCCGCAGGCTGTGCGCTGGCTCGCGCGCGGCTGGGACGGCGCAGGACCGCTCGACCTCACGGACCGGCTTGTGGTCGTGCCGACCAAACAGGCTGGCCGCCGCCTCCGCGCCGCGCTGGCTGAGCACGCTGCCGCGCGCGATCAAGCCGTGTTCGCGCCGCGCGTCGTCACGCCGGAATGGCTCGTCGCGCCGGACGCGGAGGACGCGGTCGCGCCGAAACTTTCCGCCACGCTCGCGTGGGCACAGGTGCTGGCCGCGCTCGATCTCGACGCGTGCCGCGCCGTGTTCCCGCTCGATCCGCCGGTGCGAGATTTCGCCTGGGCGCTTCGGCTCGCCGAACAATTCACGGCGCTCCAGCGCACGCTCGGCGAATCCGGACTGCTGCTTGAGGACGTCGTCGCGCGCCTGCCGGCGAACTTCGGCGAACGTCTCCGCTGGGAACAGCTCGGCGCGCTTGGCCGCCGCCAAGCCGCCGCGCTCGCTCGCGCTGGCTGGAAAGAACCACAGGCCGCGCGCCGCGCGGTCGCGGATAATCCGCCGGTTCCGGCCGGCGTCGCGCGCATCGTCGTGCTCGCCGTGCCCGATCCGCTGCCGCTGGCGCTGACCGCCCTCGCGGCGCACGCGCGGGCGCTGCCGGTCGATGTCGTGGTGTTCGCGCCGGATAGCGAAGCGGATAATTTCGACGCCTGGGGCCGGCCGGTCCCGGATAAGTGGCGTCGCCGCGCCGCGCCTTTCGCGGATTTTCCCAAGCAGGTCCACCTGCTGCCCGACGCCACCGCGCAGGCCGGGGCGATCGCCGATCTGGCGACGCGCCACGCGGCGCCGGACGGTGTGCTCGCGCTCGGTGTCGCCGATCCGACGCTGACGCCGCTGCTCGCCGGCGCGCTTGAACGCGCGGGCCGGCCGGCCTTCGATCCGGCGGGCGAACGCCACGACGCGCACGGGTTTCACGGCTTCCTCACCGCGCTCGCCGCCTTCGCGCGCGAGGCGTTGTTCGGTCATGTCATCGCCCTCGCGCGCGCGCCGGAGACCGTCGCGTGGTTGGGTGCGGAACTCGACGCCCCGTTCACGGCCGAACTCTGGCTCGCGCAGCTCGACGCGTTGCATGCGAAGCATCTGCCGGCGACGCTCGACGATGCGCTTCGCCACGTGCGGGTCGACCGCAAGGGTGAGTTCGCCGTCGCGCGCGCGGGGCTCGAACGGCTCGCCGCGTTGCACGACCTGCTGGAGCGCGAGACTTTCGGCGCGGGGGCGGAGCAGGCGCTGACGCAAATCTTCGCCGCACGCACGATCGATCCGGCGCAGCCGGCAGACCGCCGTTTCCGCGAATCGGCGGCGAAATGGGGCGAAGTCATGCAACTCTGCGCGGGTGCGGCGGAAAATTTTCCCGGCGTGGCGCGCGATGCGTGGTGGGAGCTGGCGCTGCGGCTTTACGGCGCGGAACGCCGCGAAGCGGAGAAGCCCGCCGGCGCGCTCGAGTTGCAGGGC
>CAYYVB010000211.1:0-6121 GCA_964475035.1 uncultured Opitutaceae bacterium
CTCGAGTGGATCCGCTCCGGCGCGAAGGCCCGCCAAGCCAAGGGCCAGGCGCGCATCAACGCCTACGAACAGATGCTCAAGCAGGACGTCGCGGAGCAGGAACGAAAGTTCGAGATCATCATCCCGCCCGGCCCGCGGCTCGGCACACTTGTCGTCGAGGCACAGGGCATCACCAAGGCCTACGGTGAGAAGCTCCTCTACGAGAACCTGTCCTTCGCGCTCCCGCCCGGCGGCATCGTCGGCATCATCGGCCCCAACGGCGTGGGCAAGACGACGCTGTTCAGGATGATCACCGGACTCGAGCAACCCGACGCAGGCCAGTTCCGCATCGGCGACACGGTGAAGTCCGCCTACGTCGAGCAGTCGCGCGACTCGTTGCAGGACGACAAGACGATCTGGGAAGTCATCAGCGACGGCCAGGAGATGATGCCGCTCGGCGCGCGCAGCGTGAACAGCCGCGCCTATTGCGCGCAGTTCGGCTTCACCGGTGCGGACCAGCAGAAGAAGGTCGGCGTGCTCTCCGGCGGCGAACGCAACCGCGTCCTCCTCGCCCGCGTGCTCAAGAGCGGCGCGAACCTGATCCTCCTCGACGAGCCGACGAACGACCTCGACGTGAACTCGATCCGCGCACTCGAGGAAGGATTGGAGAACTTCGCCGGCTGCGCCGTGATCATCTCGCACGACCGCTGGTTCCTCGACCGCATCGCGACGCACATCATGGCCTTCGAGGGCGACAGCTACGTGCACTGGTTCGCCGGCAACTACAGCGCCTATCTCGAGGACTACCGCCGACGGAAGGGCAAGGACGCCGACCAGCCGCACCGCGTCAAATACCGCCGCCTCACGCGCTGATCAGTCCTCGCCAAGGCTACGGTGAGACTGGGTCCGCCTTCACCGCCTTTCCGGTGACCGCAAGGCCATCTTTCCCTTTGGCGAGGATCCCTTGCTGAGAGGGCCGCCAGCGGGTGTGGGCGTTGCAGCTCTATTCGATCAATCCCGCCGCTGCGAATGCGGCGATCTGCTCACGCTCGGTTGCGGAAAACTCCATGCGCGTGCCGCTCAGCGTCGCGAGAAGCGCTCGCTGGGCCGCGTCCAGCGGCACGCTCTCGTGCCACGGATTCACGACCGGTGCCGGACGGCCGGCCATGAGTCGGGTCAACAAGGCCGCACGAGGCGCTCCGCCCGTGGCTTGCGTGACAGGGAGAGGCGCAGCGAGAAAATCGATCAACTTCCGGCCGCAGGCGTCGAGCAGGCGCGCGAGCAGTGCAGGCTCGAAATCCTCGCCGAGGGGGACTTGTGCGAGCTGGAGCAGCGACTGGGTGGATGCCGCCAGTTCGCCAAACGGCATGCGTCGCGGCCATGCGCGGCCGAGCGTGGTGAAAAGAGCTTTCGCAAGGGGATCATGCGTCGTGAACGCGCGCAGGTCGTGCCCGCCGAAGCGCACCGGCACCCCGGCGGTGAGCGGCGGCACCCCGGCCGGCGGTTGCAACGACGAGCCGAAGCAGCAACCGCGCAACGCCCCCGGATCCGGATGCGTCGCCAGGGGACAGTCGGCGTGCACCAATAGGCTGCAGCGAAAGGTGCGGTTGCGCACGAAATCGAGGTGTTGCTCGAGCATGAGCCGGTCGCTGGCGAATTCTGCGAGCGCAGGGCGCGCGTCGGCCGGCAGCAAATCGGGAAACATCGTCTCCCATTCGGCTTCGGCGAGATAGGCGAGCCCGTGTTCGGCGGCCCAGCCGGCGAATTGCAGGAAGTAGCACGGGTCGTTCACGCCATCGAAGTCGTCGTGATAGAAATGTCCGTCTGGCTTCGAGCGCATCGCGGCGATGATTTCGCGCGTGAGGCGCGCATGGGTCGCGGTGCGTTCGGCCAGCAGGCGATCGAGTGTGTCCAGCGCGCGGCGCGCGGCGGCGAGACGGTGGGTGGGAGCCGTGAAGCGCGCCGCGCGCAGCAGCATGAGCTCGCGCAGGGCCTCGCGTTGTTTCCAGCCGGGATAGGTGTTGTAGCTGATGTAGGCGACTCCATGCGGCGCGAGCGCGCGGGAACACAGCGCGAGGAGCGCCGCCTTCACGTCGTCCGGCACCCACGACAGCACGCCGTGCGCGATGATGTAGTCGAACGATCCGGCGGGCGGCGCGAAGGTGCGGAGGTCGGCGCCGATGAACTCGACGTTGTTCAACTCCGCGGCCGCCGCGAGCGCGCGACCTTGGGCCAGCTCGTGATCGGAAAAATCCACGCCGACGAAATGCGCCGCCGGGAAGCGTGCGGCGAGCGGGACGATATTGTAGCCTTGGGCGCAGCCGATTTCGAGCACGCGCGCCGTGCGCACATCGGGTGCCGGGACGCCGAAGAGGCGGGCGATCGCCGCGTGGCGGGCCGGATGCGTCTGCGGGAAAGCTCCGCCGGGGTAGGTGACCTCCGCGTAGCCGTCGCGGACTTGATCGGCGTTCAAGCGCGGGCCGAGTTCGAGCGGCGGCGCCACCACGCGCTCGCGCCGAGCGCGGCAACGCCCAAGAGCGCGCCCATCGTCGCCGGTTCCGGGATGGCCGAGGTCTGCCCGGCGGTGAGGGACTCGCCGGCGACACTGTTGAACGCCCATTGGTGTAGCGTGCCGGTCTGAGTGTCTGTGCTGAAACTCAGCTCCATCCAACCGTAGTAGGGTCCGCCCGCCGCTTGATAGGCGAACGCGTAATAGTAGGTGGCGCCGTTGGCCGGCACCAAATCGATCGCGTGCTCGCCAACATAGTTCAAGCTTGAGTCGATCGTGGCGCCGAAGGCCAGCGAGTTGCCTTGGTAGAGGAAGGCGGTCGCGGGGTCGATCTTCGCGGAGGTGATGCCAAAAACATTCAGGTAGTTGTCGCCCTTGAATTCGGTCAAAGTGAGGTAAGCCTCCTCGTTGTCGGGGGTGGTGTTCTGGTTGAAGTCGAGCAGCGTCTGGGGCGAGCCGGCGTTGACCGTCGTGTTGAGCAAGCCGCTCCACACGATTTGTGCTTGGGCCAGCGAGGGTGCCGCGAGCACGGCGAGGGTCGCGGTGGCATTGAGCGAGGCGCGGGAACGGAAACGTCCTTCGGCGCGCGGGGAGTAAAGCGAAGTGCGCATGCGTGGGGTGGGGTGCGGCGCAGTATAGAGGCTGCATCGCTCCGGGCCTACCCCCACGTGTGGGGGGCGATTACCTGCGCTGCAGGTGGCGCAGCGCGAAGACCGTCGTGGCGTGTCGGTTCTCCTGGCCGAGTTTGCGCACGAGGTTGGCCACGTGTTCCTGCACGGTCTCAAGGCTGCGGCCGAGAATGGTGGCGATTTCGCGATTCTGTTTGCCCTCGGTCATCCAGAAAAGCACGTCCGCCTCGCGCGGCGTGAGGCCGAGGGTGAGCAACTGCTGGCGAGGCGAGGGGGTTTCGGACTGAACCATGCGCCACGGATTCTCGTGGCGCTTCCACGCGAGCTGAAAATGTGGGGCGAACTCGTCCAGCAGCGCACAGTGCCGTCGCGTGAAGTCACCGCGTCGACGATCGCAGGCAAATGCGGCGATGGTGTGCCGGTTGAGGGTGATCGGTAGCACAAGGCTGTGCCGGAAGCCGAGGCGCTGCAGGCAGCGCCGGTAGAATTCCGTGCGGCGGTAACGCACGGGATCCGTGACGTCGGAGAGGCGCCGGGCCCGCCGGTCCCCCGTGCGCTCAAAGTAGCGGACGAAGGCGTTCTCCTGTGGATGCGCGACGTAGTAGGCGATTTCCTCGGGCGTGAAGGGGTTCGCGGGAAAGGCCTGATGCAGAATGCGGCCTTGGGCCCGATCGACGATGTGCAGGTGGCAGACGTCGGCGGGAATGAGGCGGTTCAGGCCCGTAAGGACTGCCGTCGTGAAATCGGCGTGATCCTGCGCGAAGTTCATCTCGTAAACCGCATCGAAAAGCGGACGCCATTGGCGTGGATTGATGGCCTTCATTCGGTTGTCGCGCAGGGAGAAAAGGTGCTCTCCCCGCGCGTGGCAAGGGGCAAGCCGAAGTGCTCCCGGCCGCACCGTTCACGCCGCCGCCGACGGCCGCAGGGCGGCGGCGTTGCCGAGGAGCTGGCGCGCGAGTTCGAGCTGCGCCTTGTTCAGTGTGATGCGCTGGGCGCGATGCCAGCCGATCAGGGCGACGCCGCTGGCGCGCTCGCCGTCGGCGAGCGGGATGAGCACAAACGAAGGCGGTGCTCCGTCCGTCTCGCGCATCCACGCGGGCAGGTAGGGTTTCAGCTTCGCGTCGTGCAGATCGTGGATCACCACCGCCTCGCGCCGCGAGAGGCAGACGCCGAAGACGGTGCGCTCCTCCGCGCGGACGGCGGCGAGCGCCTGGAACTTCTGCCACCGCTCGCCGATGCCGTGAGTCAAAGGCAGCGAACTTCCGCCGGGTTGAAGCGTGAATGACCAGCATTCCTGCGCTCCGAAGCTGTCGCGCACGAGCGCCAGCGCCGCGAGCCACGGATCGCGTGCGGCGGGCGGTGGTTCGGGCAAAGCGGTGGTTTCAAACGGTGTCGAGGAAGCGGTCTCGGGAGTGGCGGCGGTCGTCAGCTCATCGGTCGAGGCGGTGGATGGCAGATCCGCTGTCACATCCGGCGCACTTTCCGCGCCGGTCACCGCGGCGGCGGCCTCGACTTCGAGTGGCGGCAAAGGCGGGGCTTCCAACGGGGCGGCCGGTGCAGCGGGGACTTCGGGGGCCAGGCCGAGGACAACCGGTCCGGCCTCGGGTGGTGGCGGCGTGATGAGGATCGAGTCCGGCGGTGCATGCTGCACGCGGGCGCGGATGCGGTTGAGGCTGGCCGTGGGCAGGGCCGCGATGCCGTCGGCGTGGAGAAATCCGGCCAGCCGCGTGTCCGCGTGCTCCAGCGCTCCCGGGATGAAATTGGCGGCGCCCGGCAGCACGCGCTGGAAGCGCCGGGCCAGTGCGCGTGTCTCCTCACCGAAGCGCTCCGAGCCTGCGGTGGCGTCGAGCGCATGGCGGGCCAGCCGGCTGCCGAAATCGGCGATCGCCAGCAGCCGCGTCTCTTGGTGGCTCGCGGTGCCGCCCATGGCCTCCGGCGAAACGTCGCGCAACGCGCGCATGAAGTCCTCGGGCAGGCGCGCGCCGGCGAGGAGCTTGCGGCTGAGTTCGAGCGGGGTGAGGCCGAACATCCCGCGGAAGGCGACGTCCTCGGGCTTGTCTTTCAGGCGGGCAAGCGCGGCGCGGTAATGTTCAAGCGAGACGGCGGGCAGGAGAATCTGCCCGAAGTTGCGCAACGCGGCGCACGCGAAAGCGGTCTCCGGGTCGACGCTACCGAATTGCTTCGCGCAGCCCTGCGCGATCAGTCCGGCGCAGAGCGCCTGCGCGGCGGCCTCGCGTTGTTCGGACGGGTTCCGCGCGCCGGCGTTTTCGATCAGCATGATCGACAGCGTCAGGCTGCGCACGCGCGTGAAACCGATCTGGTGGATGGCGTGCGTGAGCGAAGAGAGGGGAGTGAAGCTCGGGTTGTGGACGATCGTGTTCGCGATCTGCACGATCCGGGCGAGCACGGCGGCGTCCTTCTCGATCAGCTCGGCCAGTTCCTGGATCGTGACCTCGGCGAGGTTGGTCGAGATGGTTTCGATGATCTTCAACAGCTCCGGCAGGCCCGCGCCCTTGCCGTTCTGCAAGGCGGTGCGGGCCCGGTCCAGCGTCTCGGTCGCCGTGAGCGGGGTGATCACCCCGGTTTAATCGGTCAAAATCCGGCCGGGTTTAGCGTATCCCTCGTCTCACTCGAAGCCGAACAAGCGTCCCATCTCGCGGCGGTCCTTCTTCGTCGGCCGGCCCCGGCCGCGCTCGCGCGCGAGCATATGCTCGAGGCTCGCTTGTTTCTGCCGCTCGTATTCGGCGGCGGGCGTGAGGTCGGTAACGTAGGTCGGCAGGAGTTTCGCCGCCACGCGAGACTTGGGCACGCCGACGACTTTCAGCGTGCGCGTGATGAGGCCGACGCGGGCGGTGACGATCTCGCCGGCATGGACGTCGCGCCCGGGCTTGGCGTCGAGACCGTTGACCTGCACGCGGCCGTTGCGGCAGACGGCCGCGGCCTCCGCGCGCGTCTTGAACACGCGCACGCTCCAAAGCCATTTGTCGAGCCGGGTCTCGTCCAT
>CAYYVB010000212.1:0-6077 GCA_964475035.1 uncultured Opitutaceae bacterium
CAAGCTCACCGCGTGGTTCTACCAAGTGCTCCGCCACGCCGTCACCGACCACTACCGCGCCAAAGGCGCGGTGCGCCGGCGTGACGATGCGCTCGGCACGCTCGTCACGGCGCTCGAGGAGGACGTGGCGACGGCGCAGGCCTTCGAGGCGACACTCTGCACCTGTCTCGGCGGCGTGGTCGACACGCTCAAGCCGGTGCACGCCGAACTCCTTCGCCGCGTCGACCTCAATGGCGAAGCCGTGCAGGACGTTGCGCGCACTCTCGGTCTGACGCCCAACAACGCCAGCGTCACACTGCACCGCGCGCGCAAGGAACTGAAGACGCGCCTCGAGGCCTTTTGCGGCGACTGCGCCGAGCGCTCCTGCCTCGACTGTGACTGCGGAGCGGAGGAGCGGGTTGATTCCGCCTGAGCGTCACTCGGCGCTGACGTTCAGCCCCTCGGAAACGCGTCGGCTTGCAGCCGTGCGCTCCGCATCATGGCGCTCGGTGGACGCACTTACTCGACCTTGAACGGGAGCGAAAAACCCGAGGCGAAACGATTTTCGGCGAGGACATACACGAACACCGCGTAGTGTTGCCCGGCGGTATCGAGTGCCGGGAATTCGACGGACGGTTGCGCCGTGTCGAGCGGGCCGCGAACGGCTTTGCCCTGAGGATCGAGGACCCACCAGCGGTAGCGCAGCGGGCGTCCGTTGCCGGTGACGTCGGTCGCCTGTGCGGTGGCGCGGATGGGCTGGCCGGCCGGGACGAAGGTATCGCGCCCTTCAGTGCGGCCGGAAATCGCGATCTGCGTGAGGATCGGCGCGCGCTCGGCGGGATACTCACCCGACCAGTAACGGCGGAATTCATCGGCGATCGGCGTGACGAGAAGTTTGGCGTCGGCAACCTTGCCGGTCGCGAGATCGGGCGCGAGAAAGGCGCTGAAGTAGGTGGGGAATTCCTTCCCTTTGCGCCAATAGCCCCAGAGGAACATCGTCGAGCCGAGGCAGCGCGGCGCGGTGTCGATCTGCTCGAAGCTCTTGCGGAGATCGTCGAGTTTCGCGGGGTAAGGCTGCTCGGCGTTCACGCCCCACGCGGTCTTGCGGCCGCTCCACGGACCCTGCGGGCCGAACTCGGAGACGTAGTAGGCGCGGCCCCAGACTTCCTCGAGGTTGCGGCTGGCGCCGGTCACCGCGCCGTGGCCGTAGCTGTTGTAGCCGATGACATCGAGGTCGGGCGCGACTTCCTTGATCAGCGCGACCTTTTCCTTGGGCGCGTTGATCATCGTCAGGCTGGAGAGGGCGCGTGGCAGTTTTTCGTGCAGCAGACGCGACATGCGTTCGACGGTCTCGAGGTAAGGGCGTTCGAGGTGCACCTCGTTGCCGAAGCACCAGAGCAGGATCGCCGGGTGGTCGCCGATGCGGTCAATGATTTCGGCGAGGGCCTGGAGCTGTTTGTCGGCCTGCGTGGTGTAGTCGTAGTTCCACTTGCCGTCCTCGTTCTTGTTCTCGCCGTGGTGCGGCATCCAGAGGCCGACGATGACGCGGAGGCCGAGGCGCTGATACTCGTCGAGTTGGCGGCGCGTCGACGGCGTGTAGGTGCGGATGGTGTTGGCGCCGGCGCCGACCGCGAGGTCGAGGCGCGACGTGCCGCAGAAGCCCTTGATCCGGAAATCGCGGAAGACCTCGTAGCGGGCGGCGCGCTCGGGTTCGACCGACGCGGTCAGGGTGGCGAAATCGAGTGCGGCGACGCGGAGGACGAGCGGGCCGGCGAGGGTGCACAACAGCAGCAGGACCGAGCGGACGAGAAACCGCGGGAAGGAGGGAAGCATGGGTAGCGGAGCGGGCAAAGGCAGGCCGAGGGAGATGGAAACGAAAAAGGCGGGGTCAGGAGACCCCGCCGGAGAAATTCTCGGCGACTCAGGCGGCGGCGCGGCGACGGCGGTGGAGCGTGTAGGCGACGAAGCCCAGGCCGAGGGCGATCAGCGCATAGGTGCTCGGCTCGGGGACCGCGGTGTAGCGCAGCGTGATGTCAGTGCCGTCGAGTTCGAGCGCGAGGGTCGCACCCGCGAGGGTCGTGGCGAAATCATTGCCCTGACTGTCGAGCCAAGTCGTGCCGTTGAGCGCGAGGTTGGACAGATTCAGCGGGGTCGTGGTCGTGTCGAAGATCGTCCACGAGTGGCTCTGGTTCCAGAAGGTGTCGGTCCAGTTGACGCTGGAGCCGAGGCCGGCGAAGGAGAGGTCGAGCGTGATCGGGCCGGCGAAATCGAGGACGCCGTTGACGACGATCTGGTCGAAGTTCGCGCCCGCGCCGCTGGCGGTGTTGGCCATGAGCTGCCAGTTCACGAGCGCGCCGGACTGGTAGGTGAGATTGGCGAAGGTCTGGAGGCCGGCCGAATTGCCCGGGTTGTGGATGCCGGCGAGGCTGACGTCGTTGAGGAAGGTGCCGGTGCCCGAGAGCGTCGTGCCGGTGGCCAGCGTGACCGTGCCGGCCATCGTGCCATTAACGCGGAGCCCGCCGGCGGTGACCTGCGTCGGGCCGGAGGCGGTGTTGTTACCGGAGAGCGTGAGGGTGCTGGAACCCGCCTTGTTCAGGCCGCCGGTACCGGTGAGCGAACCGGAGAAGGTGCTGTCGGTCGCGGTATCGGTCGTGAGCGTGTTGGCGCCGAGATCGACCGAGCCGGCGCCGCTGAGCGTCGTGATCGTCCGGTCCGAGCCGCCGAGGGCGTAGGTCGCGCCACCGCTGATGGCGAGTTCGGCCGCGCTGATGACGCCGCTGAGGACACCTCCGGTGACGGCCGTGGGACCGCTGTAGGTATTGGGGCCGGTGAGCTCGAGCGTGCCGGTGCCGGCCTTGGTGAGGCCGCCGGTGCCGGAGATGACGCCGGAGAAGGTGCTGTTCGTGCTGTCGCCGGTGGTGAGGTTGTTGCCGCCGAGGACGACATTGCCCGCGCCGCTGAGCGTGCCGAGGGTGCGGTCGGCGCCGTTGAGTTCGTAGGTGGCGTCGGCGGCGACGGACAGCGCGCCCGTGCCGACGGAGCCGCGCAAGGTGCCGGCTTCGATGGAAGTGCCGCCGGAGTAAGTGTTGTTGGCGTCGAAGACCACAAGGCCGTTGCCGGTCTTGCTGACGGAGCCCGTGCCGGAGATGCCGTTGGTCTCGACCGTGAGATTGCCGCCGCCGTTGATGTTGAGGTCATTGGCGCCCAGACTGATGCCGCCGGTGATCTTGGTATCGGTGCCGCCATCGAACTGGAGCTTGGCATCGTCGCTCAATGAAACCGCGCCGCTGAGCACAACGCCGGTCGCGTTGCCACCGACGTGAAGCGCGCCGGTGATGCCCGTGCCGGCGATGGTGAAGGCTTCCGCGATGCTGAGGTTGGAAGTGTTGATCAAGACCTCGGCGCCGGAAGAGACCACGGTGCCCGCGGCCGTCGAACCCAGCGCGCTGCTGTTCGACACCGTGAGTTGTCCCGCCGTCACGTTCGTGATGCCGGTGTAGGAGTTGGCGCCGCTGAGGGTGAGGTTGGCCGTGCCAGCCTTGGTGAGTCCATGGCTGCCCGTGATCGCCTGGCTCCACACGACAGCGCTATCGGTCGTGAGGGTTGTGGCGGAGGCGAGTGTGGTGGTGTTGAAAATGCCTTGGTCGCCGCTCGTGGAGATGGTGATGAGGCCGTTGTTGACGGAGTCGCCGAGGGTCACATCGCCACCGAGCACCATGTTGTTTTGCAGCGTGCGGCCGGCGATGCCGGTCGACATGAGGCGGCCGCCGGAAAGCGTGATCGTGCCGGTGCCCAAGACGCCGGACGTCACGGCGCCGGTGGTGGCGTTTTGGAACGCGCCGTTGCCGATTTGCACGGTCCCCTGCTGCAGTTCGAAACCGCCGGTGAAATTCGCACCCGCGGGATTGGTGATGAACGTGCCCGTGCCGGTCTTGACGATGCCGCCGGTGCCGGTGAAACGACCGCTGCGCGTGAGCGTGAGCGTGGAGCCGCCCTCGATGTTGAGCGCAGCCGTTCCGGAGTAGGAGAGATTCACGTTCAGCACGGAATTCACATTGTAGCCCGCCGTGCTTCCGTAGCCCGAGAGGGTCACGACGGCGTTGTTGAGGAGCGTGATAATCGTGCCTGAACCCGGATTGGTCAGATTGAGAAAGCGGGTGTTGGAACCGGTTGTCGAGTTTTGCACCACGATGGCAAGGCCGTCGGGCGTGGTGGGAAACTGACCAGCGGCGTTGTCGAAGATCATGTTGCCGAAGCTGCGATTGCCGCCCAGCCACATGGTTTCGTTCACCCCCGTGGACCAAACCGAATTAACACTCGCCGTGGCGAAGCGCACGCCATCCGCGGTGGTGGGGATCGCGTTCGAGGACCAATTCCCCGGCGTGGCCAGCGACCAGCCGACCAAGGTGGGCGGGTTGGTGGTGGCGCCGGTCCATTCGACCGGTTGTCCGCGGGCGACGACGAGACCGAGCAGGCTCGCTGTAACGGTGGCAGCAAGACGGAAGACGGGGAGCGAAGAGAACTTCATGACAAGTGGGGTGAATGCGAACAGCAGAGAGGAATGGGGCGAACGAGCAGCGGGGCTTTGATCGTGGGCGGTGACCAAAAATATCAGCTATCGCCAGCAGGCACCACTCCCCTAATCGGGGGTGTGCGCCAACGGAGACAAACCGGAGGCGATTGGCATCTGGCACAGCGCAGCATGAGGAATGAACATATCAGTGATTTATTGTTCCCATTGCTGTCAATCTGGCAATTTGATGCCCGGGTGATAACCGCCCTGCCCCAAGCGACCCGAATCTGGTCCCGAAGGGCGCCACTCCGTGAATCCGGCGGTCTGCCCGACTCCCAAACAAGCGGCCTCAGGTCTGGCCTGGTCAAAATTTTGCTCGAAAGGTGTTCGGGCAATCGATGCACCTAGCACATGTCGATGGCTCCCTGGCGGTGGTTTCTGCCGTGGCTGTTCGCTCTGCTCGCGGGGGTGATCGGACACGCCTGGATCGTTGACGCCCATATCGGCCGCGCCTCATCCGTCTCCCGGGAAGGGGTGCGGATTTCACTCCCGTATCAGCAGATCCGTCCGGAATTCACGATCGATGGCAACATGTGGATCCGTTACGCGGTGGGGCTCGCGAAGGGCGAGGGCCCGCAGCTGCGGACCAGCATGATCGACAATGCGCCCCGCGGACGGGAGATACATTGGAACTCCGGCTACGCGTGGTGGATCGCGGCGTGGGGTCGGGGCTGGCAGAAAACCACCGGGCTGCCACTGACCCTCGCCACCGAGCGGGCGGCGATCTGGTTGAACGCGCCGCTGCTGCTGGGGTTCTCGCTTCTTTTCGCCGGGTGGGCGGCGCGCCAGTGGGGATGGAAAATCGGCCTCTTTGTCGGAACTTGTCTCGTCGCGCCGCAGACGATCTACGAAGGCTTCTGGCCAGGCTACACGGACCATCACGGTCTGGCTTTCGCCAGCATCCTCGGGCTCGGCCTGGGAGCCGCGATGATGCGCGGCGGCTGGCTGGCCATCGGCGAGGACGAGGCGGAAAAGCGGGCGGTCGCTGCGGCGCGTTGGTCGGGATTTTTTGGCGCGGCCGGACTGTGGATCAGTGCGGCAACCACGATTCCGCTGATCGCGTTGGTGGCGTTGAGCGCCCTCGTCGCCTGCCGGCTCGAGCGGCGGTCGCTGCGTCAGATGACTGTGTTCTTCCCGTCGGTATGGCGGGCTTGGGGTATCACCGGCGCAGCGACGAGCGCGGGATTTTATCTGCTGGAATATTTTCCGTTCCATCTTGGCTGGCGTCTGGAGGTGAGCCACCCGCTGCACAGTCTCGCGTGGCTGGCCGCGGCGCTTCTGGTGGCGCGCCTGATGCCGCTGGTGGTGGGCAAGGCAGAGCGCGGGGCGCGGCGGCGGCTGGCGTTCACGGCCCTCTGGGCGCTGCCGCTCGCCCTCGCGCCGGCCGCGGCGGTCGCAGTGTGGCGGACGCAGGTCTTCGTTCCGCTCGATCCGTTCATGGCAGGCTTGCATGAGACGATCATCGAGTTCCTGCCGCTCGCCGACCGGCTGCGTCTCGATGGGTTCTGGTCGCACGTCAACACGC
>CAYYVB010000213.1:0-6055 GCA_964475035.1 uncultured Opitutaceae bacterium
CGCCCACCTCGCCCATCGGCTTCAAGTCGAAGACCGACCCGTGGGGCGCGATGGAACAACCGGTCAACCCGATGAAGGCCCTGCTCACCGCCGGCGCCACCTTCGTCGCCCGCTCGCACGCCACGCAGGTCAATCACATGATCGAGATGATGCACCGCGCCGCGTTGCATGATGGTTTCTCGGTCGTCGAGATTCTCTCCGAGTGCGTCGAGTTCAACGAGGGCGCCTTCGACGCCGCCAATCCCCGCAAGGGTGGCGCGTGGAAGACGATCGAGCTGAAGAAGAACGACGGCACGCCCGAGGACGCCGCCCGCCACGACCCGGCCGACGAGCTCGCCGCCATGAAGCTCGCGCTCGAGCCCTGGCCCGGTTCGTTCGGCGTGTTCTACGAGGTCAAGCGCCCGACGAAGAACAAGCTCGAGCGCGACCTCATCGCCCGCACGCGCGAAAAGACGAAGGGCGCCAGCGCCCTCCAGTTGCTCGAAGGCACGTTCGCGAAGATGCGCTGATCCGATTTGCCCTTAGTTCACCCAAAATGACCGGCGGTGCGCCTCAGGCGGCCGCCGGTTCTGTTTTGGCCGGAAAAGAACCTGCCCCGCGCCGCCAACCCACGCGCAGCTTTCACCAAACCCGGCTCAGCTGGTTTCGCGATGCGGACCTATACTGCCGGCAACGCCCAACGCCGATGAACCTGCAGCGCGATCGTTCCGCTTGGTTACACGGACCGGAGTCCGTTTGCCAGGTGCAGCCCGTGCATCCGCCCCAGGCGCGGCGCTTCATCCTGCTCGGCGCCCCGGGTGTCGGGAAGGGCACGCAGGCCGCCCTGCTCTCCGCCGCGTTCGGCGGCTGCCATCTCTCGACCGGCGACATCTTCCGCGCCGCGCAGCATTCCGGGCGCGAAGCGTTGTCACCCGCCTTGCATGCGGCCGTGGAGGTGATGCATCGGGGGGAACTCGTGCCGGACGAAGTCGTGATCGCCCTCGTGCGCGAAAGGGTCGCCTGCCTCGCCTGCCGTGGCGGATTCATCCTCGATGGCTTTCCGCGCACGGTGGCGCAGGCAACCGCGCTCGACGCCTTGCTCGGCTATGAGGGCGTAAAAATCGAGGCCGTGATCAACTACGAGCTGCCCGAGGCGGATATCATCGCGCGCGTCGCCGGCCGAAGCACCTGCCCGGTCTGCAAGTCCGTCTATCATCTCAGTTCCCACCCACCGCGCCTCGCCGGCGCCTGCGACACCTGCGGCTCCGAGCTGGTGCGACGCGAGGACGACCGTCCCGAGGCGATCCATGTCCGCCAGCAGGCCTATGCGGACAACACCGCACCGTTGCTCGCACACTACGCGAAGCAGGGCTTGCTCGTGCACCTTGACGCCCGCGGGACGCCGGAGGAGGTATTCACCCGGACGCTGGCCGCGCTGGAGCGGCGCCGTTCCTGACGCGGCACCGCGCGTCGGCGACCTCACTTCTTGTCGACGCTGAACTTGCCCGCGCCCGTCAGCAGCAGCACCACGTAGCCGGCGAGATTGATGAAAGCCAATTCGCCGTTGCCCTGACCGGTCAGCCGGCCGCCGTGCGCCAGGAAAAACGCGATGGCCATCGTGATGCCGAGCGCGAGCGCCGCCGGGCGAGTCCAAAGACCGAGCATCAGCAGGATCGAGCCGGCCACTTCCGTCAGCACGGCCATCGCCAGCGTCGGCGTTGCGCCGATGCCGAAGATGTCCGGGAAACGCGAGTTGCCGCTGAGCAGTCCGTTCAACTTGCCCCAGCCGTGCAGCGCGATCATCGCGCCACCCAGCCAGAGACGGAGCAACAGCAGCGCCAGATCCGGGCTGCGCGGGAGGAATTCGAGGGTGAGGAATTTTTGCATGCCTGCAGGGGTTGACCCGCAAGCTGCGCCGACGGCGGCACCGTCGCAAGCCTCCCGGAGCACTCTCGAACCGGTAACACCCCGGGTGCCGGCCGCATTTAGTTGCGCGCGCAATTATTTTGCCTTTTTCACGGTTCCCGCGCAGCCTGTCGCCATGAACGCCACCCTTCCACCGCTCGATCCGCGCACGCGCATCGGTCACGTGCATCTCAAGGTCGCGGACCTCTCCCGCGCCCTCGCCTTTTACTGCGGGGTGCTGGGCTTCGAGTTGACGCAGACCTACGGTTCGCAGGCGGCGTTCGTGTCCGCCGGCGGCTACCATCATCACCTCGGACTCAACACCTGGGAAAGCGCGGGCGGCCAGCCACCGGCGCCGGGCACGACGGGGCTGTATCACGTTGCGCTCCTCTACCCCACGCGAGCAGCGCTGGCGGATGCGTTGCGCCGGTTGATCGCCGCGCGCTGGCCGCTCGAAGGCGCGTCCGACCACGGCGTCAGCGAAGCGCTTTATCTGCGCGATCCCGACGGCAACGGTCTCGAGCTTTACCACGACCGCCCCGAGAGCCAATGGCCGCGCACGCCGGACGGCAAACTGGCGATGACCACGCGCCGGCTCGACCTCGATGACTTGCTGCGCGAGGGCGCGACAGAAAGGTAGCGCCACAGCCCGTTACCGGCGCGCAATGAGTGCGCGCCCTGCCTGCAACCTGCCTTTACACCACGACCGGTTCGAGTGCCTCGCTCACTTCGGCATCGGTGACGGCGGGGAATTCCTCGTAGAACGCTCCGACGGCGCTGAATTCCTTCGGGATGCGCAGGACCACGAAGTCGTCCACCTTGCCGCGCAATTCCAAGTAAGCTTCGCGCGCGGCGACGGGCGTCGCGACTGTGATGCGCCCCGCGTGTTCCTGTCGGAGCACGGCGATGGCGGCGCGCATCGTGGCACCGGTGGCGATGCCGTCGTCGACCAGGATCACCGGCCGCCCGTGCAACCCCAGTGCGGGCCGCCGGCCGCGATAGACGCGCTCCCGGCGCCGCAACTCGCGATGCTCGCGGGCGGCGACGCGCTCCACTTCGACTGGCGTGACGCCGAACTCAGCGATGATGGCGCGGTTGAGCACGCGGATGCCGGGCGATGCCAGCGCGCCGAACGCCACCTCGTCCTCGCCCGGCACGCCGAGCTTGCGCACCACGACCACATCGAGCGGCGCGTGGAGTTCCGCCGCGATCTCGCGCGCCACGGGCACGCCGCCCCGCGGCAGGGCCAGCACAATCGGATCCGGCGGCGCGAGCCGGGACGCCAGTTGCGCCGCCAATAACCGACCCGCGGCGCTGCGGTCCGTGAATTTCGCCTGCATAAGTCCTCCTCCCGGCGATCGTTGTCGCCGTGCTGCCAGTGTGTCCGGAATCCGCCCCGGCGCGATGCCCGATGCTGCGCATGGATTGTCGTCCGCCGCCGGTCAATCGCGTGGACGCCGGGCCACACCCGGGCTTACACTCTCCCCATGCCCGCGACGCCCGCCAGCCCGCGCTTCCTCGCCATCCTAGGCGGCGTGCTGACGGCGTTCGTCGTCGTTTCAGCCATCGGGTGCCATTATCCGCAGGATTGGCTGCTTGAAAACCTGCTCGTCGCCGCCGCAGTGACCTACCTCGCATTGACTTGGCGCGCCGTGCCGCTGTCGCGAACGAGTTGCGTCCTCATCCTCGTGTTTCTCGGCTTCCACGAGATCGGCGCGCACTCGACCTTCGCCGAAGTGCCTTACGATGCATGGACGCGGAAGTGGCTCGGCTTCTCGGTGAACGAAACCTTTGGCTGGGAGCGCAACCACTACGACCGGCTCGTGCACTTTCTCTACGGACTGCTGATCGTGGTGCCGCTGCGCGAGACCATCGACCGGAGGCTGGGACTGCGCGATGGCTTTGGCAGCCGATTCACCGCGTGGATTTTCGTGCTCGCGACCTCGTCAGCCTACGAGCTCATCGAATGGGCCGCCGCGCTCGTTTTCGGCGGCGAGCTCGGCCAGGCCTACCTCGGCACGCAAGGCGACATCTGGGACAGCCACAAGGACACCGCCCTCGCCGCGCTCGGCGCGACCCTGACGCTGACCGCGGGCGCGCTGGCGCGGCGGGGCAAGTAAAGTAGCGCGCGACCCGTGGCCTTCTTACACCGCGACAGCCGCCGGCTCCGTCGCCAGACGGTCGGCGAGACGTCGCAGCGCCGTGGCGAAGAGCTCCCCCTGTTGCGCGAAGGCGAATTCGCTCTGCCCCGGCGTCGGACAGAGCACAGCGGCCACCACCGTGCCGCCGCCCGGCCACGCGATCACGCGCAACGGCAGCACCGTCACGCAGCGGTCCTCATCGCCCAGCGAAAGATCGATGACGCCGCTGCGCTCGTCGGCCGAGAGCTCGACGAAGAGGTCGCCGACGGCGGTGTAGGCGCGCCAACGGCCGCGGGTGAGTTCGAGGCGTTCGCAATAGTCCGCCGCCCAGCGCGGAAAGTTCTCCACATCGGCGAGGTGCCGGAACACGACCGGCGCAGGCGCGGCGAACGGGATGGCGAAGGCGTGGGGCGCGGGGTGCATCGGCGTCGCTCAGGCGGCGTTGCGGCGGTGGATCGTCACGGAATTGCCATCGGGATCGGCCACGACGGCGAGGCGGCACACGCCGCTGTCCATCGGTTCGAGGCAGAACGTCACGCCGGCGGCGCGCAGGTGCGCGATGGCGGCGTCGAAGTCGGCCACCTCGAGCGCGACGCAGGGGCCGTCCGCCGAGGGTTTCCACTTGTCGGCGGACATGTTGGTGATGGCGAGCGTGGCGGGGCCGAGGTCGTATTCGATCCAGTGCCGGCCCTCGTGCTCGAAGACGGCGGAGGATTTCAAGCCGAGGATCTGTTCGTAGAACGCGCGGGCGCGCGGCAAGTCGGTGACAGGATAGCCGGTGAAGGCGATGGCGGTGATCTGGATCATGAGCGGGGAATTTCCGCCATCCTACCCGCCGCCGCTGACAACCCTATGTCAGGAGTCCGCGCGGCGCGTCATTCCGCGTGGCGGCGGGCGATCTTCTCCGCCTCCTCGCGCACGAGCCGGCGGAGCTTCGCCGGGGCGATCGCCTCGGCGCAGGTGCCGAAGGACAGGAGCCAGCGCGCCATCCATTCGAGCGAGTAGGTGAAGACGGTGAACTCCGCGCCGCCGTCGCGCCGCAGCTCCTCGACGAGCGTGGCGTAGCTTTCGCGGCGGGCGCGCTCCTGCACGGATTTCGCGAGCCACACGCGCGCCGGCACCGTCGCGCGCTCCGCGTCCTCGCGCGCGAGGTGCTCCGCGAGGTTGAAATCGGGCCGCGACTCGAAGCGCTCGCTGCGGAGCTCGAGCCGCCGGATGCGGTCGATGCGGAAATTCCGGAAATCCGTCCGCAGCCGGCACCACGCGACGAGATACCATGCGCCGCCGTAGAAGACGACGCCGAGCGGCTCGACGTCGCGCTGCGTCTCGTCCTCGCGCGCGCCGCCGCGGTAGGTCAGGCGCAGCACGCGGCGTTGGACGACGCCCTGTTGCACGGGGAGGAGCATCGGTTGCGTCGCGGGATCTTGATTCGGTCCGAAACCGCGGCCCATCACAACGGTGCCGCGCACGAGACGGTCGACGTGGTCCTGCGAATCGCGCGGGAGCACGGCGCGGAGCTTGTCGAGCGCGGTCGTCATCGGGGCATGCAGCGACGGGTCGGTGAACTGCTTCACCAGTTCGCCGCCGACAAAGAGCGACGACGCCTCCTCCGCCGTGAACATCACCGGCGGCAGATGATAGCCCTTCATCAACGTGTAACCGACGCCGGCCTCGCCCGCGATGGGCACCCCGGCCTCGCTCAGCGCGGCGACGTCGCGATAGACGGTGCGCTCGGTCACCTCGAAATGCTCCGCCAGCTCGCATGCGCGCACGACGCGGCGCCCCTGCAGGTAGAGCACCATGGCCACGAGGCGGTCGGTCCGGTTCATCAGCGCGCGACGCTGCCGCGGCCGGGCGCGCCTCGCGAGGAATTTTCGTCCGCCCTCTCACCGCGCGCGGAATTTGCCGGGTAAATTTTCCGACCCGCAGCCTTGCCAAGTTGGATTTTCGCTCGGCAAACTGACTCTCCAGCGCTCGCACCGTTCCGGATTTTCTCCTCCGCGACGGTCAGGCGCCGGTCCGAAATTCGC
>CAYYVB010000214.1:0-3666 GCA_964475035.1 uncultured Opitutaceae bacterium
CGTCACGCTCCAGGCCACGGCCAACGCCATGACCGGCGAGACCGTGGGCGACACCTCGTATTTCGAGGGCGCGGCGCCTTGGCTGCGCGAGTTCAAACACTTTGACGGCGTCGTGAAGGCGATTAGGGTCCGCGGCGTCGACTTCCGCGACGTCCGCTTCCATTTCCATCCCACCGGCTCATGAGTTCCCACTCTTCGCTGTTCCGTTTGCTCGCCGTTGCGCTCGCGCTGTCCGCCGCCGGGTTCGTCCGTGCGGAGGAGAAGAAGGAGTTCGACCGCGTCGGCTTCGAACTGCTCGCCGCCTTCAACTATGTGCCGCCCGGCTACGAGCAGATGGTCCCCGGCGCGCCGCCCCCTGCCGCCGAGAAGAAAGATGGCGAGCCGAAGGACCAGATCCCCGATTACGTGCGCAAACTCGACGCCACGAAGATCGCCATCACGGGCTTCATGCTCCCGACGAAGTTCAAGGACGGGAAGGTGACCGAGTTTCTGCTCATGAAGGATCAAAGCGGCTGCTGCTTCGGCGCCATGCCGCGCATCAACGAGTGGATCATCGTCAAGATGACGCAGGGCGGCATCCCGCCGCTGATGGACGTGCCGCTGACGCTCGTCGGCAACTTCAAGGTCGGCGAGGTGTTCGAAGAGGGCTACCTCTCCGGCATCTACCAGCTCGACGGCGAGAAGTTGCTCGAGACGAAGGGCTGAGTTTTTTCCTTCGCGGTTGTGCGCAGGACACCGCCTCTTTCCGCGCAGCATCTGAGTGGCGTTGAATACTAGCGCAGGAGTCCGCCTGCCCGCATCCATGGGGCGATGGCATTCTGGGCGGCGGGGTCGACGAGGGTCGATCTGCCCTGCGTGCGGGCGATCAGACCGTGGTCGAGATCGGGCAGCACTTTGATCTCGGAACCGGCCGGAGGCTGGGCTCCCCAAAGCTGGCGCCAGAGTTCCGCGACGCGCTCACCGGGCACCACCGTATCGGCGGAACTCACGATCACCAGCGTCGGCACGCTGATCGCGCGAAAATCGGCCACCGGATCGAAGCTTTTCAGCAGGCGCAACCGCTGCCATTCGGAGCTATCGGCCACGAGCGGACCTTGCACGCTGGGATACCATTTCTGTGACGCCGCGGCGCGGGCCGCAGCGAGGTAGGCTTCGAACTTTTCTTCATCGAACGCGGCCGCCCACTTCAGTTGCATGAATTCGGTCGCAGCCTTCGCGTCGCCGGCGGAAAGGCCGTTGCGCTGGGGTTGGGTCGTGGCGCGGTAGAGTTCCTGGTCGCGCGGATGGATGGGACCGGCGGAAGTCATGACCACGAAATCCGGCTGAGCCCCCGCACGGATGGCGGCCGCGGCCACCCAGCCGCCCTCGCTCTGCGCCTGGAATCCCACGCGCGCAGGATCGATCTCCGGGAGCGTCCGCGCATGAGCAAGTGCGGCGGCGGCATCAGCGGCGAACTCGGCAAACTGGGCGGTGCGGAAATCACCGTCCGAATCACCGGTCCCACGCTTGTCCCACAGCAGCGTCGCCACGCCGATCTGAGCCCAGGCGCGGGCGCGGAGCACGATATTGTCGCGCGTGGCCGGTCCGCTGCCGTGCACCTGAACGAAGAGGGGGAACGGCCCGCGACCGACCGGCGTGATCAACGTGCCGGCAAGCCGGCCCGCCGGGCCGGTGAATTCGAACTGCCGTTGGAGATACCGGTCCGCGATCCGGGTCGCCGTCAGCGTTTTGCCGTCAGCGGTCTTCCACTCGAGCTTCTGCGGCCGTCCGTCGGCGCTGGCGGCGAAGCGGACAGTCTCGTTGAACTTCAGGCCGCCATTGACGGCAGCGGCGGTGTAGAACTCCGTGGCGCTGCGCGGCAGGAGGCGCAGCGCGCGGGTGATGGTCTCGGTGCCGCCACCCGACGAGAATAGCATGACATTCAGCTGGCCGCGTGGCGCGATGGATATCTCGACGGTCGATTCGCCGAGCTGGAAGAAACCGGTGCACGCGGCGAGGTCGGCCGGCTCGACAGTGGCGATCCGCCAAGCGTGGAGCTTTTTGGCGGCGCCGAACTCGTCGATCAGCCTGCCCTCAAGGCGGTCCTTCCCCACTTTGCCGCTGAACTTCGCGAGCCCGCGCGGTGTCGGCACTTCGAAGCGCAATGATTCCCCTTCGACGGCGAGCGCATGCAAGGCCAGCGGGCCGGCGTTGGTGGCGCGAATCTCCACGGTGCCCTGCGGTGCGTGGGGCCTCGCGGTGAAGTCGAGTTCGGTCAGGTTGAAATTGCCGATGAGGTCGGTGCCGCCGACCCAGACTCCGGCCGGGGTGGCGAATCCGGAAAGTCCGGCAAGGGCGACGGTGCAGAGGAGGCAGAACAGGCGCGCACAGGCGCCCGCGCGAAGCAGGGTAGGGTGCATGAGAACAGGAACCGCCGCTCCCGCGAAAAGTTATCGAATTTTAGACCAGTCGCAGTGATTCGTCTGCGAAACGATCCCCGGGTGCGTCGAGCGGTCGACTTCAGCGCGAGATGTCGCGCTGCGTCATCACCTTGAAACCGCGGTTGCTGAGCGACTGCGTGGCGAGGTCGAGGTCTTCGACCTTGAGCACGAGACCGCATTTGCCGCGGGGGCGCGAGACGAACGAGTAGACGTAGTGGATGTTCATCTCGAGTTCGTAGAACGCCTTGAAGATCTCCTGCAGCTTCGATTCGTCGCTGAACTCGACTGCCAGCACGTCGCTTTCGGTGAAGGAAAAGTTGTTCGCCGCGAGCAGTTCCCGCGCGCGCTCCGGGTCGTCGACCACCATGCGATCGATGGCGCAATCGGTCGTATCGAGCGTCGTCATGGCCATGATGTGGACGTTGTGCTTGGCCAGCATCGCCGTGAGGTCGTGCAGGCGACCGACGCGGTTCTCGATGAAGACGGAGAATTGCTTCACCGGATCCTGGGCCAGGGTCGTTTCCATCTCATCCATGTCGGCGCGAAGCTACGCCTGAATTCCTCCGCGGGTCAACGCGGCAGGTGCGAAGGCCGGAGAAGAAGAACCTGAGTAAGGACGCTGCGCTGCCAGGTAGGTTGCGCGCTCGCACGCAACCCAAGCGTGGATGACGTCGCGCTTGGAAGTTGGTGCCTCCGCGTGTCACCAGACGCGCCCGTGCAGGCTTGAGCGGGAGGCGCCGGGCGGTAGCCTGCGCGGAATGTCGGCGCCCGAACATCATCTCCGCACCGCCCGCCGCGCCGGCGACAGCGCGGCGCTGGTGTTGCGCGGCATCGCGCTGAATTTCGTGCTCGCGGCGGTGAAGTTCGCCGGCGGCATCCTCGGCCACACCTACGCGCTGGTGGCGGATGCGGCGGAGTCGTTGCTCGATGTGCTGACGTCGCTCTTCGTCTGGGCGGGTTTCCGCGTCGCTGCGCGCCCGCCGGACGAGGATCACCCCTACGGCCACGGCAAGGCCGAGTCGCTGGCGGCGCTGGCGGTGGCGGTGTTCGTCTTCTCGATGGCCGGGCTCGTCGGCTGGCACGCCGTGCAGGAGATCCGCACGCCGCACCGCGCACCGGAGTGGTGGACGCTGCTCGTGCTCGCGGGTGTCATCGTGGTGAAGCTGATCTTTTCGCGTCGCATGAAGGCGCTCGGCCAGCAAGTCGGCAGCACGGCGCTCGGCGCCGAGGCGATGCACCATTGGTC
>CAYYVB010000214.1:3766-5981 GCA_964475035.1 uncultured Opitutaceae bacterium
TCGGCCAGCAAGTCGGCAGCACGGCGCTCGGCGCCGAGGCGATGCACCATTGGTCCGATGCGATGACGTCCGCCGCGGCGTTTCTCGGCATCGGCATCGCGCTGTGGGGCGGGCCGGGTTGGGAGACCGCGGACGATTGGGCCGCGCTCTTTGCCTGCATCATCATTGCGATCAACGGCGGCGGCATCCTGCAGCGCGCGCTCGGGGACGTGATGGACACGGCGGTGCCGGCGGAGTTCGAGGCCGAGGTGCGCTCGATCGCCCGCTCAGTGCCCGGCGTGCTCGCGCTCGACAAATGCCGCGTGCGCAAGAGCGGACTCAGCCATCTCGTCGACATCCAAGTCCGCGTCGACGGCGGCCTGACCGTGCGCGAAGGCCACGACATCGCACACGCCGTGAAAGACGCGCTGCTCGCCTCCGCCCCGCACGCGATCAGCGACGTGAGCGTCCACGTCGAGCCGATGAAGTGAGGCGGGGCGTCCTCGCGTCGCCTTCGTTTCACCCAGCGGTGTCGTGGAAAGTGTAACCTATAAGGTTACACTTCGACCGGGAGCTTACGGGGTTTGCGCGGACGGGGGCGTGGGGAACTCCGGGTCGCGGATGTTGCCCTTCATCGTCAGCCATGGACGGACGTCGGCGATGAGGCGTTGCTGCTGCACGAGCGGGTCGCTGGCGACGAGGGCCTTCGCTTCCTCAAGCGAGGCGCATTTGAAGATGAAGATGCCGCGCCAGTCCCCGCGGTCCATGAACGGGCCGGCGACGAGCAGTTTCCCTTCGTCGGCGAGGCGCCGGATGTTGGCCATGTGCGCGGCTTGGCCGGCGGCGAGTTCCTCCCGCGTGCCTTGGCCGGCGTTGGGTCCGCGCGTGAGCAGGCAGAAATAATACACGGTCATGTCCGGCGGGAGCTGAGGCGCGGCGGCCCTCGCGGGCTCGGCGGCGGGAGCCGGAGCGGGCGTGGGCGTGGCGTCGGCCTGCGCGCGGAGCAGGGCGGGCGCGAAGAACAGCAGGAGCAGGGAAAGCAGAACGGCGGGGTGACGTTTCATGGTCACACGCTAGTCCAGCGCGGCGACGCGCCGCGAGCTTGCGTTGGCTGGAGGCGGAATTGTGCGGCCCCAAAACCCGACCCGCGGGCACCGGCGCAAGGGCGTAATTCTACCACCTCCGGCCCGCTTATGCTCGGCGGCGCGCGGTTTAATTTGCGGCGACCGGTCAGCCTTTCCCGTTGCCGCAGGGGGCGGGTTTTTCCAGTTTCGGCAGCCATGAAGAAGTCCTCCCAACCTCTGAGCAAGAACCCGCATCTGATCCAATGGGTGAAAAAGATGGCCGCGCTGTGCAAGCCGGACGCCATCCACTGGGTCGACGGGTCCCAGGCGGAATACGACGCGCTGTGCAGCCTGATGGTGAAGAACGGCACCTTCATCAAACTGAACCAGAAGAAATGGCCCGGCTGCTTCCTCGCCCGCTCCGATGCCGGCGATGTCGCGCGCGTCGAGGACCGCACCTTCATCTGCTCGCTTTCCAAGGACGCCGCCGGCCCGACCAACAACTGGGTCAACCCTTACGAGATGCGCAAGACCCTGCGCGGCCTCTTCGACGGCTGCATGAAGGGCCGCACGATGTATGTGCTGCCCTTCTCGATGGGCCCGGTCGGCTCACCCATGTCGCAGATCGGCGTCGAGCTCACCGACTCGCCCTACGTCGTCGTCAACATGCGCATCATGGCGCGCATCGGCAAAGAGGTCTTCAGGCTCATCGACGCCGACTTCAAGCGCGTCGTCCCCTGCGTGCACTCCGTCGGCCTGCCGCTCGCGAAGGGCCAGAAGGACGTCGCGTGGCCCTGCAACAAGGAGAAATACATCGTCCACTTCCCCGAGACCCGCGAGATCTGGTCCTTCGGCTCCGGCTACGGCGGCAACGCGCTCCTCGGCAAGAAATGCTTCGCACTCCGCATCGCCTCCGCGATGGCGCGCGACGAGGGCTGGATGGCCGAGCACATGCTCATCCTCGGCGTGGAGGATCCCGAAGGCCGCAAGACCTACGTCGCCGCCGCCTTCCCGAGCGCCTGCGGCAAGACCAACTTCGCCATGCTCATCCCGCCCGCGCATTTCCAGAAGCAGGGCTGGAAGGTGTGGACCGTCGGTGACGACATCGCGTGGATCAAGCCCGACGCCAACGGCCGCCTCCGCGCCATCAACCCCGAGGCCGGCTTCTTCGG
>CAYYVB010000215.1:0-5918 GCA_964475035.1 uncultured Opitutaceae bacterium
GCGCGCATCAACCGCATCTTCGAGGGCACGAACGAGATCAACCGCCTCTTCATCCCCACCAACCTCCTCCGCCGCGCCGCCAAAGGAAAACTCGCCCTCATGGCCGCCGCGATGTCCGCCTTCGCCGAGGCGCAGAAGGAGGCGCCCGCCGAGAAGGCCGGCGACGACCTCGCCGCCGCGCAGTTCCTCCTCGGCCGCGCGAAGAAGGCGCTGCTCCTCCTCTTTGGCGGTGCGCACCAAAAATTCGGCGACAAGATCATCCATGAGCAGGAAGTCCTCGCCGTGTTGAGTGACCTCACGATCGATCTCTTCCTCGGCGAAAGCGCCGTGCTCCGCGCACTCAAGGCCCGCGCCCGCGGCGGTGCCGCCGCGGCCGTCCACGCCGACCTCGCGCTCCTCTGGGTCAACGACTCCGTCGCCCGGATGGAGAACCGCGCCCGCGACGCCATCGCCCACATGGCGAGCGGCGACGACCTGAAGCTGCAGCTCGGCCTCGCCCGCAAGATGCTCCGCTGGACGCCGCTCGACACCGTCGCCATGCGCCGCCGCCTCGCGCAGCGCCTCCACACCGTCGGCAGCTACCCGGCCTTGCTCGCCGCGAAATAATCGCGCTCACTCCTTCCTCCCCGTTCCGCTGACATGAAGATCCTTGTTCCGCTCAAACGCGTGCCCGATCCCGACACGAAGATCCGTGTCGCCGCCGACGGCGCCGGCATTGAAACCGACGGCGTGAAGTTCGCCGTCAATCCCTTCGACGCCATCGCGCTCGAGGAGGCCCTGCGCCTGAAGGAAAAGGGCGGCGCGACCGAGATCGTCGTCGTCACCATCGGCGGCGACGAATCCGCCGAACAGCTCCGCACCGGCCTCGCGATGGGCGCCGACCGCGCCATCCTCGTGAAGTCCGCCGCCGCGCTCGATTCGCTCGCGGTCGCGAAGGTCCTCGCCGGCGTGTGCAAGAAGGAGTCGCCCGGCCTCGTCGTCATGGGCAAGCAGGCGATCGACGACGATTCCAGCCAGGCCGGCCAGATGCTCGCCGCACTGCTCGGCGTCGGCCAGGTGACCTTCATGTCGAAGCTCGAGGTGCAGGGCTCCGTCGCTCACTGCCAGCGCGAGACCGACGCCGGCATCGAGAGCCTCACCGTCACTTTGCCCGCCGTGCTCACCGCCGATCTCCGCCTCAACGAGCCGCGCTACGTCTCGCTTCCCGGCATCATGAAGGCGAAGAAGAAACCCCTCGAGGAGACAACGCCCGACGCTCTCGGCGTCACCGCCGCCAGCCGCACGCAGGTCCTCAAGCTCGCCAAGCCCCCTGGCCGCAAGGCCGGCGTGAAGGTGAAGACCGTCGACGAACTCATCGCGAAACTCCGCGACGAGGCGAAAGTGCTCTGAGGTCTCTCGCCTTGGGAGCTCACGGCCCCGGCCGAGTCTGTCGGCCCGGACAGAATGGGATCAGCCTGGAGACTCCGCGCCCGACCGCGCGCGGGTCAATGGCGCGGTCGAAGCGAGACGGGATTTCAACGTCATCCAGTATTTCCGTCCGACGGGGATCGGTTGCGGATAGGGTGGCACATCGAGCTCAATGCCGCCGGAGGCATCGCGGCGGTAGGCGGTGATGCGAGAGAGATTCACGATGACGGTGCGGTGCACTTGGAGAAAATGCGACTCCGGGAGGGAGTCCGCCCATGACTTGAGCGGACGGCGCACCAAGGAGACCGCGCCGTCGGCCGTGTGCACGCGGCTGTAATTCTCCTCCGCTTCGATGGCGCAGATCTTCGCGATGGACGTGAATCGCGCCTGCGGTCCGTCGCGGAGCAGCACGACGTCATCCCGCCACGGCGTGCCGCTGCCGGTGGAGGTCTCATGCTTCTGCAATGAAGCCGCTAGGCGCGCCGGTCTGACGGGTTTCAGCAGGTAGTCGAGGGCATTGACGTCGAAGGCGCGCACCGCGGATTCGGCGTGAGCCGACACGAAAATCACCTTTGCCCCCGGAGGCACGGCCGACAGGAGGTCGAAGCCGGTGCCGTCGCTCAATTGGATGTCGAGGAACACGAGATCGCAGGCGGTGAGACGAAACAACTCGCGGCCCGAGCGCACCGAGTCGGCTTCGCCGACCACCGTGATGCTGCCGTGCGCCGTGAGCAGGCTGCGAAGGAATTTTCGGAAAATGACGTCATCGTCGATGACGAGCGCACGGATCATCGGGTGCAAGGTGGGGTTGCGCGGACAATGCACATCGCCGAACGTCCGTCGATGAGCGGTGAGCGCGATGACGTTTATTTTGCTCATTCTGCGCACAGAGCCGAACATCCCGGAGCCGAATCCGATTGGCTCATGTCGCGGCCGGGTGATTTCGGCAGATAAGTCGTTGGTCACATCGCGGGTGTGGTTCGTCACCGCACGCTTTTGTGCAAACGATCTACCAATAACTCTGGGGTCTTTCCTTCACTACCCCTTAACCAATTATGTTCACACGCTCACTCCGCGCGGTCTTGGCCTTTTGCCTGATCGCTCCGTTCGCTTATTCCTCCGATACGGTGGAACTCCTCCCCGGTAAAATCACGGGTTCGCTCAATCTCTCCTCTGAGACCGTCGGTTCCGGTTCAGTCAACGCCTACGCCACGGACGGTTCGGGCTCGGCCTCGAGTTCCTTCAGCGGCAGCTCCTTCTCGATCGTCGTGCCCGCGGGCAAGACCTGGCGCCTGAGCTTCAGCCTAAATCTCGGCGGGACCTCCTACCTGTCGATCAACACCTCGACCGAGGTTGTGGTCGGCCCCAACGAGACCGTCGCCCAAGACTACAACATCACCACGGCGCGCGTCACTGCCGACGTGCAGGTGGCGAACGGTTCGCTCACTTCCTTCGGCTACTTGCAGGCCGGCGGCTCCTCCGGTTCCGTTTCGTTCTATTCCTACAATTACAGCGCGGGCAACGTTACCGTGCTGCCTTTCAACGGCGTCTCCGTCTATGGCACCGCCTCGCTCCTCAGCACCGCTGGCCAGACCTCGTCCGTTGCGCTCTCGACCCAGTCGGTCGATGTGCCGGTCAGCGGCGCCACCGTCACCTGGAATGTCGATGCGGCCTTCGTCTCGAGCACGATTCAAGGCACGCTGCAGCTCAACGGCGGACCGACCCTCGACTCCGCGCAGATCTACGTCCAGGGCCCCAATGGCACCTACGTCTACACCAGCCTCCCGGGCAACGGCACGTTCCAGTTCGATAACCTCCAAGCCGGTTATTATTACGCCTACGCCTACGCGAACTTCCCCGGCACCTCGCTCTACCTGAACCGCAATTTCGATCTCTCCGCCGGCTCGGTCGCGACGGTGAACTTCGCGCACGACCTCGCCACGGCCAACGTCGCGCTGAACCTCAGCGGCTTCCTCACCGCGGGCCCCAACGTCTACGCCTCCCTCTACGGCAACGGTCCCGACAACGCCTCCGGCAATTCCTCCCTCACCAACGGCGGCTTCCGGCAGGTCGTCACGACCGGCGCCTGGTCCTTCTCGCAGTTCAGCCTCAGCTCCTACGATTCCGAGGGCTACTTCTCGATCTACAAATACGACGCCGCCACGTCCGCGACCACCTTCGCGGCCGGCGACAACCTCACCCTCGCCCCGATCACGCTGAACACCACGCAGACCGAATTCACCTTCGACGTCATCGAGGCGGCGGGCGCGACCAGCGAGACGCTCATCTCCAACCCGAGCATCCAGGCCTACTCCTACCAATACTCCCCGACCGGCCAGTATCTCGGCAACATCTCCATCGGCGCCCAGAGCTACGCCTACAACCAGGCCAAGCCCCGCGTGCGCGTCGTCGGCGAACCCGGCACTTACACCGTGCAGGCCTACGCCAACGTCGACGGTTCGAACGTCAGCTTCGGCACCTTCACGCTCGAGTTGCAGGCGCCGCTCCCGACCCCGGTCGGCACCAATGTCTCCGTCAACCCCGGCGAAGGCGTCACGCTCGTGTTCGACGAGGTCACCACCGCCGGCGTCACCACCGTCGCCCAGCTCCCGGTCGGCCCCGCGCTCCCCGGCGGCTACTCCAACCTCCGCAGCGACGGCGCGAAGATCTACTACAGCGCCAGCACCACCGCGGTCTTCAGCGGCTACATCGACGTGACCTTCGCCTACGATCCCGCGACCGTGCCCGCCGAACTCGAGGCGGACCTGCACCTCTTCTACTACGACACCGCGTCGGAGAGCTGGATCGACATCACGACCGGCGTTGACCCGGTCAACAACCTCATCACCGGCACGGCGCCCGGCCTCGCGACCTTCGCGGTCGGCCTGCCGCACGCGCCCACGATCGACGCGATCCTCGTGCCGGTCGGCGGCAGCACCGGCTCGGACCTCGGCTTCAGCGCGTCGTTCAGCGACGTCGACCCCGGTGAGCAGCACACGGCCTTCTGGTCGTGGGGCGGCGGCGCGGGCGGCTCCCCCGGCGTGATCGATGCGGCCACCGGCACCATCACCGGCACGCACAACTTCACCGCCGGCGGCGACTACACCGGCACGCTCACCCTCACCGACATCACCGGCAACGTCGTGACGCGCACCTTCAGCTACACCGTCGCCGGCAACGAGCCGGTCGACACCACCGCCCCGGTCATCACCACGGGCGGCGACCTCACCGTCGAGGCCTCGGGCCCCGCCGGCGCCACGGTCGGCTTCAGCGTCTCCGCTTCCGATGACGTCGATGGCGCCGTCGCCGTCAGCACCTCCGTCGCCTCCGGCGCGGTCTTCCCGCTCGGCACCACGACCGTCACCGCCACCGCCACCGACGCGGCGGGCAACACCACCACGCGGACCTTCAACGTCACCGTGGTCGACACCACCGCCCCCGTCGTCACCGCCCCGGCCAACCTCGTCGTCGAGGCGACCAGCGCCGCCGGCGCCACCGCGAGCTTCGCGGCGACCGCCACCGACGCCACCGGCGCGACCCTGACCTACAGCGTTGCCCCCGGCTCGACGTTCCCCGTCGGCACCACGACGGTCACCGCCACCGCGACCGACGCCGCCGGCAACACCAGCTCCGCCTCGTTCACCGTCACGGTGCGCGACACCACGGCGCCCGTCCTTGGCACCGTGTCGACGAACGCGCCGACGCTCTGGCCGCCCAACCACAAGATGGTCGCCGTGACCGTCTCCGCGTCCGCGACCGACGCCGCCGGCGCCGTCACGTATCGCATCGTCTCCGTCACCAGCAGCGAGCCCGACAACGGCCTCGGCGACGGCGACACGCCGAACGACATCAAGATCACCGGTGCGATGACCGTCGACCTCCGCGCCGAGCGTTCCGGCAAGGGCAACGGCCGCATCTATACGATCACGGTCGAGGCCAAGGATGCCGCCGGCAATACGAGCACCAAGACCGTGACGGTCTCCGTGCCGAAGAGCCAGGGCGGCAAGTAAGCCCCGGTCTTCGTTTCTTTCCCGAGCCGGTCGCCCGCGCGACCGGCTCTTTTTTTGCGCGATGCTTCGCCCGGTTTGCGACGAGCACGCGCAGCGAGCCGTAGCGCAGGCGTCCCGCCTGCTTCCGGAAGCAAGAAGCAGGCGAGACGCCTGCGCTACGACCAAGCCGCCCATCGTAGTTTCGCGCGCGTTCTCTTGCGCAGCGACGACGGAGCGTCGCCCTTCATGACGGCATGCCGATCACGTGCGCTGTCCGACCATGACTGGATAAAGATCCAGCCCTACAACCGGACACGAAGCGCTGAAGCACCTCCGCTTACTCCGGTCCGAAGGCTTGGATGCCGGTCTGCGCGCGGCCGAGGATCAGCGCGTGGATGTCGTGCGTGCCCTCGTAGGTGTTCACCGACTCGAGATTCATCACATGGCGGATGACGTGGAACTCGTCGACGATGCCGTTGCCGCCGTGCATGTCGCGGGCGAGGCGGGCGATGTCGAGGGCCT
>CAYYVB010000216.1:0-5902 GCA_964475035.1 uncultured Opitutaceae bacterium
CGCCGCTGCACGGCCAGAGCCTGATGGTGCGGACCGCCGTCGAGGGCCTGCCCGCACACGGCGTCGAGTTAGAGCTGGTCAATCTGCGGCTTTCCCGCTCCGCAGCCGACATCGGCGGCTGGCGCGCCGGCAAGGTGCTGGCGATCCTCGACGCGTGCTTCCATGCGGTTATCGCGCGTTTCGCCTCCGGGTGCGACACGCTCTACTATGTGCCCGCGCCCGGAAAGCGCGGCGCGCTGTATCGCGACTGGCTGGTGATGCTCCTCGTGCGGCCGTTCTATCGCCGGTTTGTGCTCCATTTCCACAACGGCGGACTCGGCGTCTGGCTCGCGGAGCGCGCGACGGCCGCGGAGCGCGGCCTCACGCGCGGGCTGCTCGGACGCGCCGATCTTGCGGTCGTGCTGACCGAATCGCTCCGGGCCGACGCCGCGGCGCTGGGCGCGCGGACCATCGCCGTCGTGCCCAATGGCATCGCCGACCTATGCGTCGCCGGGCCGGAAGTCCCGCGCGAGCGCGACACGATCCTCTACCTCGGCAGCGTGTCGGCGGACAAAGGCGTGCCTGCACTGCTCGCCGCCGTCCGTCTCGCCCGCGCGCGGCGGCCCGGGCTTCGGCTGATCCTCGCGGGCGAAATCGAGCCGGCGATGACCGCTGAGCTGGCAGCGTTCGACCGCGAGCAGCCGGGGGTGCTCACGTGCATCGGTTTCGTCCGCGGCGCGCGGAAGGCGGAATGGCTCGCCCGCGCCGGCTGCCTGTGTCTGCCGACCCGTTACGCGCACGAAGCACAGCCGTTGGTGGCGCTGGAGGCGCTCGCCGCCGGCTGTCCGGTCGTCGCCTCCGCGTGGCGCGGCCTGCCCGAGACCCTGCCGCCGGGCTCGATCCTGTTTCCGCCCGGCGATGCGCCGGCGATCGCGGACGCGCTGGTGCGCGTGACGGACTCGCCGCCGGAGCCGGAAGAATTGCGCGCGCACTTCCGTTCCCACTTCACCCTCGCGGCGCATCTGCGTCGCCTGGCGGATGTCCTCCATGCCCTCGGATAATCCCCTGGTCTCGCTCATCCTGCCCACCTGCGACCGGCCGCAGCTGGTGCGGCGCGCGCTCGACAGCGCGCGGGCGCAGACTTGGCCGAATCTCGAAATCCTCCTCGTCGACGCCAACCGCCGCACCCCGCCGGCCGCGGAAAACCCGACGCTCTCCGACGTCTGGAGCGATGCACGCGTGCGGCTGATCGACGGCCGGAACACCCGCAACGCCGCGATGGCGCGCAACCGCGCGCTCGAGGCGGCGCGCGGGGACTGGGTGACTTTCCTCGATGACGACGACGAGTATCTGCCGTCGAAAATCGCCGCCCAAGCCGAACTGGCCCGCCGCACCGGCGCGCGGCTGGTCGTGTGCGGCTACGATTTCATCCGGCCCCGCCGCACGCGCACGCGGCAGGTGGACCAACCGGTCTTCGCCGGCGACGATATCCTCCGGCGCGCGCACCTGGGATCGCCGCTGCTGTTCCACCGTCGGACGGAGGACCTGCGCTTCGACCCCGGATTGAGCGCGGGGGAGGACATGCCCTACGTGCTGCGGCTGTTGCGACGGCATGGGCAGCGTGAGATCCCCTGCGTGCCCGCGCCGCTCGTGCGCGTGCATGCCGGCACGGACGGCCGCAGTGTGCACGCCGACAAGGAGGCCGTTTGGCGCGCCTACCGGACCGCGTGGCCGCTGGCCCGCGCGCTGTTTTCGCCCGAAGCCCGGCGCGGCTGGCTGACGCTCGGCCTGCTCGAGCGCGGTCTGGGCGGGGTGGGATCAAACGCCGCGTTTCTCGCCCACGCGCTCCGTTTGCTGCGGCAGCGCGGTCCGGGCGAATGGCGGCTGGTCGCGCACTTCCTGCTCGCGCGCCGCTGGCTTCAGTCGGCCGGCCGCAGCAACGCGCGATAGATTTCGCGGTGCCGAGCAGCCGAGGCCGTCGCGTGAAAACGCTCGAGCCCCTCCGATCGCGGGGCCCAGCCGGCCGGGATCCCATCGCGCCGGAGCGCGGTGATCGCCGCGGCGAGCGCCGCGGCGGAATCCGCCGCGAACATCCCGCCGCCGCACTCCGCCACCAGATCGCGCGTGCCCGCGGCGTCGGCCGTCAGCACGGGCACGCCAGCGGCGAGAGCCTCCAGCGCCGCAACCCCGAAGGCCTCGTGGCGTGAGACGACCAGCAGGCAGTCGATCTCCGCCCAAAATCCGTCCAGCGGCACGAGGCGCGGGCGCCACTCGATCGAGTCCGCCACGCCGAGCTCGGCCGCGCGCCGCTGGAGACGCTCGCGCGCGGGATCCGGCACCGCGGCGGAGGTGCCGCCGATGTGGATGAGTTTCGCCCCCGCCCGCCGGTCGGCGGGCACGCGCGCCCAGCCCTCGAGCAGCAAATCCCATTGTTTCACCGCGGCGAAAGGTCCGACCGCCCCGAAGCGCAGCGGCGCGCCGCGTGCCGGTCGCGCCGGCGCCGGCGCGATGATGCAATCCGGCAGGCAGGACTCCCAGCCTTTCCGGCCGAGCCCATAGTATTCCGGCATGTGCGGACTGAGCCAGAACAGGCGCGGCCCCAGCACGCGGGCGAGCAGACGGAAGAACCAACGCTGGCGCCCGAGGACGTGGACGGTGCCGACGACCCGGCGTTCGCCCTGCGCCGCCAGCAACGCGGCCGCCAGCAGGCCGACGCGCGAGTGCGCATGAAAGATCCCCGCGCGGTTCCTCCGCAGCCAGCCTCGCGCGTGGCGGGCGACCCGGAGCGCCTGCCCCGGTTGCCTGAGGCCTCCACATTCGGCCTCGACGCGCGGGAAAATCTCCACCGGCAACTGCGGCGCCTGGCGCTGGACGAAGCCCGGGTTGCCACCGAGCACGACGGGGAAATCCGCGGCCGCGGCCAGGCGCTTGATCACGGCGGTGACGCCGCCGTAGTCCTCGTCATAGCCGGTGTAGTGCAACGCGCACGGTGGCGGCGCTTGCCTCTCCTGCTCCAATCGTTGCAACCTCTCCTTGGTCTCGACCACGACTCGCCATTATCCGATGCCCTTGCGGGCGCAAGCCCGCGGACCCTGCCCGCCTCCGCCGTGAACCGCCCTCCGCCCGCCAACCAGCCGGTGCTCGCCCGCGCCGACGAGGGCTACCTCAGCGTCCTGCTCACGCAGGGAGTGCGGCTGGCCTGCAAGCTCGCGGGCATCGTGGTGCTGGCGCGGCTCGTGTCGCCGGAGGAACACGGCCTCTTCGCCATGGCCGCCAGCTACACGACGCTGCTGGCGTTGTTCCGCGACCTCGGCACCGGGCTCGCGGCGATCCAAGCCCCGCAGCTCAGCGCCGGCCAGGAGTCGGCCCTGTGGCGGCTGCATCTCCTGCTCGGGGCGGGGCTCGCGGCGGCGACCTGCGCGGGCGCACCGCTGGTCGCGCAGTTCTACGGCGAACCGGAGGTCACGCCGCTGCTCTGGCTGCTGAGCACGGGACTCGTGCTGAACGGATTGAACTCCTGGCCGCGCACCCGGCTAGCCCGGGAATTGCGGTTCAACTTCGTCAACTGGAACGAAACGGCGGGCGCGTTCGCGGGCACGGTGGCGATGATCGCCGCGGCGGCGCTCGGCGCGGGCGCGGCTTCCTTCGCGTGGTTCGTGATCGTCTCCGAGCTGGTGATGGGCCTGGGCGCGTGGCGCGTCGGCGGCTGGCAGCCGTTCGCCGCGGCGGACTGGGCGGGCCTGCGCGGGTTGATCGCGACCGGCCTGAACCTGACGGTGAGCAACGTCATCACGCACGCACACGGCATGGTCGACACGATCGCGATGGGTCGGTGGTTCGGCTCGGCGGCGCTCGGTCCCTACAGCCGGGCCGCGCAGCTGCTGGTGCAGCCGGCCACGCTCATCGCCGTGCCGTTCGGGCAGGTGCTGCTCGCGACTTTGTCCAAGCTGGGGCCGGCGTCGCCGGAGTTCGCGCCGCTGCTCCGCCGGACGGCGAACGCCACGGCGCACCTCACGCTGCCGCTGAGCGCGGTGTGCATCGCGCTCCCGGAGGAGATTGTCCGGCTCGTGCTGGGCTCCGGCTGGGAGGACGCCACGCCGCTGTTGCGCTGGCTGGCGGTCGGCTCGGCGGCGGTGTTGTCGTCGAGCACGGTGCAACCGCTGTGCGTGGCGACCGGCCACTCGCGACGCCTGGGCGCGATGGCGCTGGTGTCGCTGGGCGTGACGCTGGTCGCGTTGGCGCTGGGTCGCTCCGGCGGCGCCGCGGGGCTCGCGCTGGCGCTCGCGGCAGCGGGCGCGCTGTTGCTGGTCCCGCGACTGTGGTGGGCGACGCAGGGGACGCCGGTGCGGCTGGCGGACTACGGGGCGGCGCTTTCCGGGCCGCTGCTGCAGGCCGCGGCGCTCGGCCTCGGCTGCTGGCTGGGCCGGCAGGCGGCGTTGTCCGGCCCGGCCGAAGGCGGCATGCTCCGGCTCGGTTTGTCGCTGACGACGGGCCTCGCCGCCTACGGGCTCCTTGCGTGGGTCCGCCGCACGACGCGCGAGGAATTGCATCACGTGCTCACGCTGTTGCCCGGGCTGCGTCGTCTCCTGCCTTTCCGTGCGCCCGATTCCCATGTCTGAACCGCACCCCGATCGCCTGCGCGTGTTGCAATGCGTGACGCATTTCGCCCTCGGCGGTGCCGAGCAGGTGGCGCTGGCGCTCGCCCTCGGGTTGCGGGATGAGACGGTGCCGGGCGTCTTCGCCGTGCACGGGCAGAGCGGCGACGCCGCCGGGCTCGGCCAGGAGCGCAGCCTGAGGGACGCGGGCATCGCACACTTCGGCGGATCGCGCCTGCCTTACAAGGCCGGCGGCGCTTTGCTGGCCGCGCGGGCACTGGATCGCGCGGTCGCAGCGTTCCGGCCGCAGCTGATCCATTGCCACGCCGAGCACGCCGAGACCGCGGTGGCACTCTGGCGCGCGCTCCGTCCCGCCGCGCGCCGCGTGCCCGTAGTGCGCACGGTGCACAACAGTGAATACTGGCGCTGCTGGCCGAGGATCGGGCGGTGGTGCGACGGACACCTGCGGGACGCGACGGTCGTAGCCGTGTCGGCGGCGGCGCGCGAAGAATTCCTCCGCCAGCAGGTGCGATTCCGCCGCGCCGGCGAACGCGTGGAGCCGCCGGTCATCTACAACGGCATCGCCGCACCGCGACTCGCCCCGCGACCCGGTCCGCGGCAGGCGAACGAGTGCCGGTTGCTCTTCGCCGGGCGGTTCGAGGAACAGAAAGGGCTGGATGTGCTGGGTGCGGCGCTGCCTTTGGTGCGACTGCCCGCCGGCGGGCGTGGCGTCCTCCGACTGATCGGGCGCGGCTCGCTCCAACCCATGGCCGAGCGACTCGCGCAGCGACCGCCCGCAGGATGGCGGGTCGAGCTGAGCGGGCCGGTGGCGGAGATCGCACCGGAATATTCCGCGGCCGATCTCGCCGTCCTCCCGTCGCGCTTTGAAGGCCTCGGTCTCGTGAGCATCGAGGCGACGCTGGCCGGTCTGCCGGTGATCGTCGCGGATGCACCCGGCCTGCGCGAGACAGTGCCGCCGAACCATCCCTGGCTGGTGCCGCCGGCGGACGCCGCGGCGCTGGCGGACGCGATTTCCCGCGCCGTCGACGGATGCCCGGCGTGGGAGCCGGCGGTGCGCGCCGCGCAGGATCTCGCCGCGACGCGATTCTCGCCGGCGCGGATGGCGGAGGCTTACGCGCGGATCTATCGGCACGCGGTCAGACGACCGGCTTGATGCGGTGCGCGCGGAGTGGTCCGCCGAGGAAGAGCCGGGCGAGGAACCCCGCGTCGCTCGGGTCGGCCCGGCCCGCCGCGAGCGCCGTGCGCAGGGCGAAGGCCAGATCCGCGGGCCGGCAGCGGACAGAGATTAATTTGCGGGCGTGATAGAC
>CAYYVB010000217.1:0-5623 GCA_964475035.1 uncultured Opitutaceae bacterium
ATTGAGGAGTGCGGAGTGCGGAATGCGGAATGACCGAACCGTCTGAACCCGCGAGAGCGCGGCACACATGCGCAGCGGAAAATCCGCGATCCGCAATCCGCATTCCGCATTTCACAGCACGTCCCTCCAGTGTTTGCCGAAGAGCATGACCTCGGGCTCGAGGTCGAGGCCGCGCTGCTCCTTGACCCGGGCGCGGATGCGGCGGACGAGGGCGATGATGTCGGCGGTGGTGGCGGCGCCGCGGTTGACGATGAAATTGGCGTGCACCGGCGAAACCTCCGCGTCCCCCACCCGTTCCCCCTTGAGGCCGCACTCGTCGATCACCTTGCCGGCGGAGGTGCCGGCCGGGTTCTTGAAGATGCAACCGGCGCTCGGCTCGCGCGGCTGGGATTCCTGGCGTTTTTTCTGATAGGTCTCGATCTGCCGTTTGATCGCCGCCCCGTCGGTGTGCGCGCGCGGACGCAAGAGAGCACCGAGGGCGACGGCCGTCTCGAGCTCGGCGCAATGCCGGTAATCGACGTGCATCTCCTCCTTGCGCATCACGCGCTTCTCCCCGGCCAGTGTCAGCAGGTGGACTTCCTCGACAACGTCGAAGGTCCATCCCCCCATCGCACCGGCGTTCATGCGCAGCGCTCCGCCGACTGTGGCCGGGATGCCTTCCATGAACTCGAAACCCTGCAACCCGGCCTTGGTCGCGAGACCGCAGAGATTTTTCAGGCGCAACCCGGCTGCGACCCAGACACTTCCGTCCGGCTGCGGCGCGAAAACCTGCCAGGCCGGATGCGCGAGGCTGATGACGAGTCCGTCCACGCCCTCGTCGGGCACGACGAGATTCGAGCCGCGGCCGAGCATGAAAACCGGCAGACCATGGCGGTGCGCCGTGGCGAGCAAGTGCTGCAAGTCGGCCTCATCCGCCGGCTCGGCATACAAGCGTGCCGGTCCGCCGACCCGCATGGTCGTCTTCGGGCCGAGCAGTTCATGCTCCGCGAGCTTGGTGGCCGCCGAGAGGGTTTGGCGCAGCGCGACGACCGCATCGTCCCAGTTCTTTGCCGAGATCGCATTCATGAGCGGTGAGGCAAGACGGCGGCAGCACCGGAGAGTCGGGGATTATGCGCCGAGGGCAATCCCCGCGAGCCGATCCAAAATTGCAGGGCCAGGGCGGATCTCATGCGACGGGTGCGGGGGCGGGGGCGTGGCGGAGATGGCGGCGCGGCGGGAGGCGCTGCGCCAGTTCCTCGAGGTCCTGCACGATGACGTCGATGACGTTCTCACGCGCCATGCGATGGAGGTTTTCGCGGAACTTGTTCAGCAGCCAGTCGTGGAACAACACGTCGAGCACCTCCTGCCGGAGGCGGCCCACGGAGCCCTGGTCGAGGACGATGCCGCCGCCCTGTTGCTCGAAGTGGCGTGCGTTGGCCCATTGATGATTGTCGGCCGCGTGCGGATACGGCACGAGCACGGCCGGCGTCTCGCAGCGCACCAGTTCGGCCAGCGTGCCGGCGCCGGCGCGGCTGACGACCAGATCCGCCGCGCTGAGCAACACGCCGACGCGGTCCGTGAAGGCCTCGAACCAGACGCGCACGGGCGCGCCTTGCTTGGAGCGGAGCTCGCGCACGGTGTTCTCGCCTTTGCCGAGGCCGGTGACGCACCAGACCTGCACTTCCTCCTGTGCGAGTGCGGCGGCTTCGGCGGCGACCCAGTCGTTGAGCACGCCCGAGCCTTGGCTGCCGCCAAGGACCACGAGCAATTTTTGCCGCGAATCGACGCCGAGCTGCGCGCGCGCGACCTCGCGCGGCAGGCGCGCGATCTCGTTGCGCACGGGCAGGCCGGTGTGGCGCACGCGCAGGCCGAGTCGGCCCGGCAGACGGACGCCGGGCGGGAGATAAAGACGTTGCGCCCAATGCGACAGGACACGCACGGCGCGACCGGGAATGCGATTGGCCTCGTGCAAGGCGACGGGGACGTCGAGCAAGCGCGCGGCGGCGGTGACGCCAGCGTTGGTGAAGCCGCCGAAGCCCACGACCGCATGGGGACGAAACTCACGCAGGTAGCGCAGGCTGAACTTCACGCCCTGCGCCTGACGCAGGAGAAAATGCGCGAGCACATCCGGACGCGCGCCAAACGGCGCGCCGGGGACGCGCGTGGCGGTGAGATGCGGGTATTTTTCGGCGAGGCGCGTATCGACCTTCTTGTGCGAGATGAAGAGCCGCGCGTCGTGTCCGCGCGCCAGCAGCGCGTCGGCCAGCGCAATGCCGGGCGCGAGGTGTCCGCCCGTGCCGCCGCAGGCGATGAGGAAGCGGCTCATGGGCCCTCCTTTCGGAGGGCAAGAAACAAGGAACAAGGAACAAGTATCAAGTGATGGAAGCCGGACTTGGTCCGACCGCCCTTGATACTTGTCACTTGGAACTTGTTACTTCTTCCACTCACGCCACCACCTCCGTCAGCGCGCGTTTCCGGGCAAGGGGCTTCGGGCGTTCCCAGGTGCGCGAGGTGTTGATGATGACGCCGACAAGCAGGCCCATGAGCAGGAGGTTCGATCCGCCCGCGCTGATGAAGGGGAGCGACATCCCTTTGGTGGGCATCATGCCGGTGACGACGCCCAGGTTGATGATCGCCTGCAGGCTGATGAGCAGCAGGCAGCCCGTGACGAGAAGGAACTGGTAGAGGTTGGGCGCACGGCGCACATGGATGAGCCCCGCGACGAAGATCGTGATGAACAGGATCACAGTCGTGAGCGTGAAGATCAGCCCCATTTCCTCGCCCATGATGGCAAAGATGAAATCCGTGTGCGCCTCCGGTAGGAACGATTGCTGCTGCCGGCCGTTGCCGATGCCCACGCCGTCCACGCCGCCGGCCGCGAACGCCAGGATCGCCTGCCAGAGCTGATACGCGCCCTCGCTCCGGTTGGCCTCGACGTCGAGAAACGACGTGATGCGGCGCAGGCGCACGGGATTGTGCAGGATGAGGACGATGAACGCGCCGACGGCCGCGATGACGGACGGGATGATGAACTTCAGCTTTCCGCCCGCGAGGAAGAGCAGGATCATGCCGATCGCGCCGGTGAGGAACGCCGTGCCGAAATCGGGCTCGAGGATGATGAGCCCCGCGAACACGCCGATGCCGAGACAGGGGTAGAGGAATCCGCGCTTGAACTCGCCGAGCTTGTTCTGGTTCAGCGCCAGGTAGTGCGAGAGCGCGAAGACGAGCGCGAGTTTCGCGAACTCCGAGACCTGCAGGCGCGTGAAGCCGAGGTTCAACCAGCGGCGGCTGCCTTTGACCGAGACGCCGATACCCGGAATGAGCACGAGAGCGAGCGCGATGACGGCCGCGAGTGCGGCGAGCCACGCGAAGCGCCGGAGACTTTCCAAATCCGCCTGCACCACCATCCACGCGGCACCGATCGCCATGCCGAGGAAGATGAGCTGCTTGTAGAGAAAAGTCGTCGGCGCGGCGCCCTTCACGGTCGAGCTCGCACTGAACAGCACCGTCAGGCCGATGGCCAGCAAGGCGGCCACGCAGACGAGAATGACACTCGCGGGAGTGATCGAGAGATGGCGGCGGGGAGCAGGCGCTGCGCTCGTCGGACTCTCCATGGATGGGACGGTGTCGTCAGCCGGCGCGGACCGCCGCGCCGAGTTTCCGCCGAACGGCGCCGAAGGGCGGCGCGGAGAGGCGGAGGCGGGAGGTCGCGGGCACCGGTGAAGCTGGGGTCATCGCGGCCGTGAGGATGGCGGAAGGAAACTCAGCCCTTCGGGCGGGGTTCCTCGACCTTGATCGTCGGGACGTCGGTCGTTGTGTCCTTCAGGCCGGCGTCGAGATCCTGTCCGGGGGGTGGCGGCGTGAGTTCGAAGCGCGGCGCCTGGTTGGCGGGCGCGGTCGTCGGTGCCGGCACGGTCGTCGTGGCCGGCGTCGTCGCGGGCGAGCTGGAAGTGTTGGCCGGCGTTGTGGACGCGGGACGATTGTTGCCGACGGCGCGGAAGCCCGGGATGACGAGCGATTGGCCGGCGCGGATCTTCGCGGGATCGGTGATGCTGTTGGCGGCGGCGAGTTCGCCGACGGTCACTTGGTAGCGGCGCGCGATCGTGCCGAGGCTTTCGCCGGATTGGACGACGTGGCGGACGGCCTCGCCGTTGCGCGCGGGCGTCGCGGCGGGGCGCGTCTCGGCGGGCTTTTCGAGCGGCGCCGTGGCGAGATCTTGCGCGGTTGGTGCCTTGCCGGGAATCATGAGTTTCTGGCCGGGACGCAGTGTCGCACCGGTGCCGAGGCTGTTGGCGCTGGCGAGTTCGGCGACGGTGAGCTTGTTGCGCTTGGCGATGCTCCAGAGGCTGTCGCCGCGCTGGACGGTGTAGGCGCTGACGGGCGCGACGTCTTCGACCGCGGGCTTGGTCGGTGCGATCGCGGCGGCGTTGGGAGAGCCGGGACGGGTCGGTTCGGCTCGGCTGCCGGTGGAAGTCGCGGCCATCGTTGTGCCCGTGCCCAAGTCGACCGGCTGCGGCGCGTAAGTGACCGTGGCAGGAGCACTGGTGACGGCACCGGACGCAGGCATGGTCGCATCAGGCGTCGGGATATTGCGCGGCGCGGATTGGCAGCCGGGGCTCGCAAAAATGAAGATAAACGCGAGCACGTGGACGGCGATCACGGCTCCGAAGATCTGCAGGATTTTCATGGCGGAAGTATGGGTGGCAGGGTTGGAGATTTGCTATCTAAAAATGGGTTCGAGGCGCGCTTTAGCTGAGAAGTGGTGTCTTTGTTCCGGACGGGCTGTCACGAGCAGTTCCGTGGAGATCCCGTCAGTCCGCCCTCATCACTGGCAAGGTTGTGGAGAGCACCAAGACGGTTGCGCAGCGGTCATCCTGCGGCTGGGGCGTTGATGGCAGGGCGGTCGACATTGCGCTGGTGACGGCAAGGAGCTGTGGAATGGGGTCATTGACCGGCTTGGGTAATGAGCACGTCACGCGAGATCAGCAGACTGACGAGCGAAAGCATGACGACCAGGATGAGCATGACTGGAAACCGGATGCAGCCTTCAGCGCGCTCCGGCAAAAGCCCGGGCGGTCTTCATGGGAAGTTCCGGCAGCGTCACACCGCGGCGCAGGCGGCGGAGCTTCGCGGCCGAGCGCACGAGCGGCTTCTGCAGCAGCACGAGCCCGGTGTGGGTGAGATCGCGGAATGAGGGGGAGAGATCGGAACTGAAATCGATGGGCATGATGGAAGTTAGAATGCGTTACCCGCCGAGCGAAGCTCAGCGGAGTTTGAGCGTCGCGAGACCGAGGAGCGCGAAGCCGAGGGAGATGACCCAAAAGCGCAGGACGACCTTCGTCTCCGGCCAGCCGAGCTTCTGGAAATGATGGTGGATCGGCGCCATGCGGAACAGCCGGCGGCCTTCGCCGTAGCGGCGCTTCGTGTATTTGAACCAGCTCACCTGGAACACGACCGAAAGCAGCTCGAGCACGAACACGCCGCCGACGATCACGAGGGTGAAAGGCTGGTGGATCATGAAGGCCATCACGCCGATGAGTCCGCCGAGCGCCAGCGAGCCGGTGTCGCCCATGAACACCTCGGCCGGATGCGAGTTGAACCACAGGAACGCCATGCCGGCGCCGATCAGCGCGCCGCAGATGAC
>CAYYVB010000217.1:5633-5863 GCA_964475035.1 uncultured Opitutaceae bacterium
CTGATGAGCAGGTATTGCGAGATGACGCTATTGCCCGCCGCGTAGGCCATGATACCGAAGACGAGCGCGACGGTGATCGTGCAACCGACCGCGAGGCCGTCGAGGCCGTCGGTGATGTTGATGGCGTTCGAAAAGCCGACGATCCACAGGTAGATCAACACGAGCAGCAGCCACCACGGCATGTGCGCGATGACCGCCTCCTTGAAGAACGGCACCCAAAGCTCGCGAAT
>CAYYVB010000218.1:0-5852 GCA_964475035.1 uncultured Opitutaceae bacterium
CCCCGGAAGCGAAAGTCTATTCCGACACCATCGACTCCGTCGTCATCCCGACGGTGGAGGGCGAGATCGGCATTCTGCCCGGCCACATTCCGCTGCTCACGCAGGTCGCCCACGGCGAGCTGCGTGTGGCCAAGGGCGCGGAGACTTCGTTCCTCGCCGTCAGCGGCGGGTTCGCCGAGATTGAGGGCGACACCGTCCGTGTGCTCGCGGAGAACGCCATCTCCGAGGAGAAGATCGACGAGAACGCCGTCGAGGCCGCGATGAAGCGTGCCGAGCAGGAACTCGCCACCGCCAAGGCGATGGACCCGCAGGAGCTCGAACACCTGCAAGGCCTCGTCCGCTACGCCGGTGTCCAGCTCGCGCTCAAACGCCGCAAGCGCTGAGCCAAGTAGCGCAGGCGTCCCGCCTGCACCCCCGAAGCGCGGCCCCAAACGCCGCGCTTTTTCATTTCAGCCCCGCCCGGCCCTCCAAGAAACAAAACCTCACTCCGCGGCCATCGCCTTCGCGTGTCGCAACGCCCTTCCGGGCTTCGCGCCGGTCAATGCGCCGTCGCGGATCACCGGCACGCCGTTCACGAGCACGTCCCGGAATCCGACCGCGTAATGATGCGGGTCCTTGTAGGTCGCAGGGTCGCCGACCGTCTCCGGGTTGAAGATCACCACGTCGGCCCACGCGCCCGCCTGGAGCACGCCGCGGTCCGCGAACTGGAAATGGTCCGCCGGCAGCGCCGTCATCTTGTGCAACGCCTCCTCGAGCGTGAGCACCTTGAGCTCGCGCACATAGCGGCCGAGCACGCGCGCGTTGTTGCCGTAGCCGCGCGGGTGCGGCACGCCCTCGCCGAAGACGCGCTCCCCGCTGTCCGACGCGATCATCGTCGTCGGCAGGCGCATGAACACCTGCAGGTCGTCCTCACTCATCCCGTGAAACACGCCCTGCGCGCCGCCGCGGCGTTCGATCTCGAGGATCACCTCGATCTGGTCGTCGAGCGAATCCGAGCCGCGCAGCTTCTTCGCCGCCTCGACGATGTTCATGCCGTTGAGCGTGCCGTCGCCGCGAAATGACGCCACGACCGCGTAGGCGTAATCCATCCGGCCGCGGCCGAGGATGTTTCGCTTCATCTTCGCAACGAGATCCGCCTTGCGTGCGGGATCGGCGAGGAGAGCGAGAAATGTCTCGCGGCCGCCGTCGAAGGCCTCATCCGGGATGAGTTGCCGCAGGCGTGTGCTCGAGGCCGTATAGGCATATTGGTCCTGCCGCAGGCGCACCCCGTCCGCGCGGGCCCGGTCGAGCAGGTCGATCACCTCGCGCGTGCGGCCCCACATATTTTCGCCCGACAGCTTCAGGTGGGAAATCTGGGCACGGACGCCGGCTTCTTTCGCGATCCGCACCACCTCCTCGATCGCGCTCAGAATGCGCGCGCCTTCCGAACGCATGTGACTGGCGTAAATGCCGTCGTGGGGCGCGATGGCCTGCGCCAGGGCGATGATCTCCTCGGTGCGCGCAAACACGCCGGGCAGATAGATCAATCCGGTCGAAAGGCCGACCGCGCCGTCCTTCATCGCCTGGTCCACCAGTCGCCGCATCTCCGCCAGCTCAGCATCCGTTGGCGCGCGGTCGAAGATGCCGCCCATGGCGCGTTCGCGCACAGTGTTGTGGCCGATGAACGTGGCGACGTTCGGCGCCACGCCGGTCGTCTCGACCCCCGCAAAGAACCGGGCGATGTCCAGCTTCGAACCGCCGCAGTTCCCCGCGACGATGCTCGTCACACCCATGCGGAGGAAATGTTCCGACAGCGGCAGCTTCTCGGCGATGTCGTCCGAATGCGTGTGCACGTCGATGAAACCGGGTGCGACAACGAGCCCATGCGCGTCGATGCGCGTCGTTGCGCGGCCGGTAACTTCGCCGACCTTCGCAATCTTGCCATCCTTGATCGCCACATCGGCGACGAACGCCGGCCTTCCCGTTCCGTCCACCACGCGGCCGCCGGCGATGATCACGTCGTAGTCCGCTGCCGGGGCCAAGACCGCAGTCCACGCCGCGATCACCAAAACGCTGAGTCGAATCATGAGGGTAGCGCAGGCGTCTCGCCTGCTCTGGGCAAGCGTAGAAGCAGGCGAAACGCCGGTGCTACTTCTTCGGCCCGACGCCATGCCCGGCGGCGATGTGCGCTACGCTGAGCATTCCGCCGTTCGCGACGTAGCCGCCCTCGAACGGATTCTCCGCGAGGAACCACGGCGTATCCAAATCCGCGAAACGAAATCCACCATGCCCGCATGCGAAGCACGCGGAGAATGTCATCGCGAGGATCGACTCGACGTTGCCGCCGATCATGAGCCCGATGCCGCACTCGCGCGCGACGCGCACGATGCCGAGCGCCGCGGCCACGCCGGCCTTCATAAGCTTGATGTTCACGCAGTCCGCCGCGCGCGCGTCGGCGATGCGCGCGACGTCTTCGCCCGAGCAGGCGCTTTCGTCGGCCGCGACCGTCCAGCCGCTCTCTTCGCGCAGTGCGCGCATGCCCTCCAAATCATCCTTGGCCAACCATTGCTCCAACAGCGCGGGTGTGATGTCTGCCGCGCGCAAACCACGCACGAGTTCGCGCGCATGATCGCGCGTCACCCCTGCGTTGCCGTCGAGGATCAAGGGCGCGCCCGGGGCCGCATCCAGGATCGCGGCGATGCGCTCCAAGTCGTGCGCCGGACCTTTCGCGCCGCCGACCTTCACCTTGATCTGCCGGATGCCGCGGGCGCGGATCAACTTCGCGTCGGCCGCCGCCTGCGCCGCGGTGCCGGTCGTCACCGTCATGTCCGTCTCGAGCGTCGTGCTCGCTCCACCGAAGAATTTCCAGAGAGGCAGACCACGCTGCCGCGTCAACGCGTCGAGCAACGCCATTTCAAAAGCGCACTGCGCCGATCCCACGTCGGCGCCGCCCGCCGCGCGAGCGAGTGCGGCCACCGACAACCAATCGGTCGCGTCGCGTCCGATCACCGCACCGCGCATCGTGCCGAGTGCGCGCAGCGCGTCGGCTTGCGTTTCGCCGTTGTAGGGCGGCAAGGGTGCGGCTTCGCCGTAGCCCACGGTGCCATCCGCGAGCTCGACGCGCGCGAGCACGTTGTTCGCCGCCGGTTGCGCGCCGCCGGAAATACCGAAGGGCACAAACAGCGGGATATCCAGCGGCGAAAATGAGAGGTCGCGGACGAGGGCGGGGGAGCTCACGGCCGCCGAGCACAACCTTCCGTGCGCTTGCACGCAAGCCGCGCGCGCATTGCCCCGGCCGGCGCGGGCCCACCTCCGGCGTTGCTTCCCGCGCGGCGCTGTGGCTCATTCCCGCGCGATGACTGCTTACCCCCGCCTGTTGCTCTGGCTGGTCGTCCTGCTCTGCGCGCCATTGCTCCGTGCCACGCCCACCGGAGACCAACTCACGCAGTTCCTCGCGCAGCCCAAGTTCGAGGGCGCGATGTGGGCGATCAAACTCGTGTCGCTCGAGGACGGAAGGGTGATGTTCGAACACCAGCCGAAGCTGCGCATGAGCCCGGCTTCGAACAGCAAGCTCTACGTCGGCGCGCTCGCGCTCGCGCGGCTCGGCGGCGATCACCGCATCCGCACGCCGCTGCTCGCCACCGCCGCCGTCCAACCCGACGGCACGCTGCCGGGCGATCTCGTCATCGCCGGCCGCGGCGATCCGAGCTGGGGCGCCCGCGAAAAAAAGCCCGAATTCTGGTCGGTGTTCGACCCTTTCGTCGCCGAACTCCGCCGCGCGGGAGTGAAACACATCCGCGGCGACATCGTCGCCGACGGCACCTGGCTGCGCGTCTCGCCCGATGGCGGCAGCTGGACCGTCGACGATATGCAGCATGATTACGGCGCGGAGATCTCCGGCGTCACCTTCTTGGACAATTATGTGGAGATCCGCGTCACGCCAGGCGCGCAAGCCGGCGAACCGTGCGCGTTCGACGTGCTCGAGCCGCACTCCGACCTGACGTTCATCAACCGCACGCGCACGCTCGCCGCCGGCGAGAGACCCACGGTCGACACGCGGCGCATCTACGGCACGCGCACCGTCGAGGTGTTCGGCGGCGTCGCGCTCGGGGCGAAACCCGAGATCACCGAAGCGCCCGTGCCGCGCCCGGCCCAGTGGTTCGCCGCGTGCCTGAAGGCCGCGCTCGAACGCGCCGGCATCCGCGTCGACGGCGCGGCGCGCAGCGCCGTCTGGCCCGAGCCGCCGATCGACGCCGGCGTGACGCTGGGCGAGATCGTTTCGCCGCCGATGCGCGACCTGGTCGCGGGTTTCATGAAGCCGTCGCAGAACCTCGAGACCGACCTCGTCCTTGCGCACGTCGGCGAACTGCAGCGCACCGACGCCACCGCCGCCGATCAGCGCAGCGACGACCTTGCGCTGGCCGACCTGAAGCGCTTCGGCGCCGAGATCGGCATCGCGCCGGGCGAACTGATATTCGATGAAGGCTCCGGACTCTCGCGCAACAACCTCGTGACCGCCGACGCGACCACCCGCCTGCTCGCGTTCATGGCCACGCACCGCGAAGCCGAGGCGTTCGGCGCCTCGCTGCCGGTGGCGGGCGAGGGGACGCTGGAGCGGCGCTTCAAGGGCACGCCCGCCGAACACAACGTTCGCGCCAAGACCGGCGGCCTGCGCTGGGCGGCGAATCTGTCCGGTTATCTCACGACGACCTCCGGCGAGCGCGCGGCATTCAGCGTGATGCTCAACCGCCACGTCGCCCCAGCCGGCACGCGGGCCACGCAGGAAGTCGACGCCGTCACCGTGCTCCTCACGCAGTATGAACGGAATTAGCCTCGCTCTGCGCCGGCTGATCGTCGCCGCGCTGCTTTTTGTCGGCTCCACCGCCTCCGCGCGCGACCCGCTCACATTTGGGTCCATCGAAACTGCCGTGCCCGAGGGTCCGGTCCGCGGCTGGTGGGCGCGCATCCGGCTCGACGACCCGCGCGTGCGCGTCGACTCCACGGCGCCACTCGCGGAGAAAATCGCTGAGTATCCCGCGGCGGAGACGAAACTGCAGACCGTGCCGGATTGGGCGGAGGCCAATGGCGCCACGCTGGCGATCAACGCGAGTTTTTTCGATCTACTCAGCGACCCAAGGAAGGCTTCACCCAGCTACACCCCGGGCTACTTCACCGGCGGACCGTCGGATATTCTCGGCGTCAGCGTCGGATCTCGCGGTCTCGTCTCGCCGCCGCGCATCGTGGAAGCGCACGGTGACCCGGCATTGCTGATCTACGCCGACGGCCGCGCGCACATCACCTACGTGGAGCCGGATGAACTCGCCGGCGTGATCTGCGCCGTGGCGGGCATCGGTGCGACCGATGATCGCAAGATTTCCGGTTCGTTGCTCGTCGAGGCGGGCAAGAACACCGCCGCGACCGCGCGCGTCGCGCCGAAGGTGCGCCACCCGCGCACCGCGGCTGGCGTCACGGCTGACGGGCGCACGTTGATTTTGCTCACGATCGACGGCCGCCAGCCGGGACACAGCGTCGGGGCGACCCTGCTCGAAATGGCGGACATGTTGATCGAGCTCGGTGCGCACGATGCCGTGGCGCTCGACGGCGGTGGTTCGACTTCGTTCTACCTCAAGCGCCCCGATGGCAGCGTCGCGATGAACAAACCGAGCGGCGGCAAGTGGCGCCCGGTCGCCAACCACCTCGGCATCTGGATCGCGCCCGCGCCGAAACCCGTGACGCCGGCCGTCCCCGAGCCCGCGCACAAGCCATGACGCACCAAGATCACGCCGCTAGGTGGAGCGGGTTGACCTCAACCCGCTCCGAACGCGTTGCGGTCTGTATGGACCGGAGACATAGGTAACACCCGTTCGGAGACA
>CAYYVB010000219.1:0-1395 GCA_964475035.1 uncultured Opitutaceae bacterium
GGATGAAGAGGCGGTTGATCTCGTTCGTGCCCTCGAAGATGCGGTTGATGCGCGCATCGCGGGTGGCGCGGGCGGGTGTGTATTCCTCGGTGAAGCCGTAGCCGCCGTGGATCTGCAGCGCCTCGTCGGCGACGAAGGTGAGGATCTCGGAGCCGGCGACCTTCACGGCGGAGCATTCGAGCGCATATTCCTCGATGGCGCGGAAATAGCCGGGCTTGGTGGTGAACACCATTTCGCCGGTGGCCTTGAGGTCGTCCATCTGCTTCGCGGTGCGGAAGAGGGCGCTCTCGATCGCGTAGATGCGCGCGGCCATCTCGCCCAGCTTGTGCTGGATCAGGCCGAAGGTGACGAGGGCCTTGCCGAACTGCTGGCGTTCGCCGGCGTATTTCACCGCGGTGCGGAGCATGTCCTTCGCGCCGCCCATCGTGCCGGCGCCGAGGGAGAAGCGGCCGAGGTTGAGAATGTTGAAGGCGATGTAGGCGCCCTTGCCGACCTCGCCGAGGACGTTTTCGACCGGGACCTTGACGTCCTCGAGGACGACGCGGCGCGTGGAAGAGGTCTTGAGGCCGAGCTTGTGCTCCTCGCGGCCGGTGGAGACGCCGGGGAAGGTCTTCTCGACGATGAACGCGGTGACGTGCTCGCCGTCGACCTTGGCGAAGATGATGAACACGTCGGCCCAGGCGGCGTTGGTGATCCACATCTTCGCGCCGTTGAGGACGTAGTGGGTCTTGTCCGCGGAAAGGACAGCCTTGGCCTTCATGCCGAGCGCGTCGGAACCGGAGCCGGCCTCGCTCAGGCAGTAAGCGGCCATCCACTCGCCGCTCGCGAGCTTGGGGAGGTATTTCGCCTTCTGCTCCGGCGTGCCGAAATGGATGATCGGGCCGGTGCCGATGCCGCTGTGCGCACCGCAGGTGATGCCGAAGCCGGCGAGGCGGCTCAGCTGCTCGGCGACGCCGAGCGCCGCGACCTTGCCGACGCCGAGGCCGCCGAATTCCTCCGGCACCTCGAGGCCGAGCAGGCCGAGCTCGGCCGCTTGGCGGAAATACTTCTGCGCGAGTCCTTCCTCGCGGTGCTCGAGCGCCTCGAGTTGCGGGAAGACTTCCTTGTCCATGAACTTCTCGGCGGTGGCGGCCATCTCGCGCTCGTCGCTGCCGAGGTCCTCGGGGGTGAAAACGAGATCGGGTTTGGTCTCGCTGAAGAGGAAATTGCCACCGATGAGGTGCGGGGGGAGTTCTTTTTCAGCCATGGTCGGTTCGGGTTAAGGGTTGTGTGAAATGCGAGTGAGGGTGCGCGGGTCGGGCGCGACTCAAGAGACAGCCGCAGACGCCGGCGCAGCGGGCGGGTTGAGGCCGAGGCGCTCGACGAGGAGTTCGGCGATGTCGGCGACGCGCACGG
>CAYYVB010000219.1:1495-5842 GCA_964475035.1 uncultured Opitutaceae bacterium
GGGTTGAGGCCGAGGCGCTCGACGAGGAGTTCGGCGATGTCGGCGACGCGCACGGTGTCGGCACCGTTGGCGGCGACGCCGTCGGTCATCATCGTGAGGCAGAACGGGCAGCCGGTGGCGACGGTCTTGGCACCGGTGCCGAGGGCCTCGGCGGCGCGCTGGGTCGAGACGCGGTGTTTCGGGTCCTCTTCCATCCACATGCGGCCGCCGCCGGCGCCGCAGCAAGACGTGCCGCCGCGGTTGCGCTTCATCTCGCAGAGGGACTGGCCGCCGACGGCGGTGGCCAACACCTCGCGCGGCGCCTCGTGGATGCCGTTCACGCGGGCGAGGTAGCAGGGATCGTGGTAAGTGACGGGGCCGGACTCCGACACGGTGGCGCCGGCGACGGCGGGCAGTTTGCCGGCGCGGATGAGGTCGGCGAGGAGCTGCGTGTGGTGCACGACCTCGTAGTGGCCGCCGAACTGCGCGTAGTCCTTCAGCAGCGCGTTCACGCAATGCGGGCAGTGCGCCACGATGCGCTTCACGTTGTATTTGTTCAGCGTCTCGATGTTGGCGGTGGCCAGCTCCTGGAACAAAAACTCGTCGCCAAGGCGGCGCGCGGAGTCGCCGGTGCATTTCTCCTCCTTGCCGAGGATGGCGAAGTTGACGCCGGCGTGCTGGAGCAGGCGGACCATGGCGCGGGCGACGCGCTGGGCGCGGCGGTCGTAGGACGCGGCGCAACCGACCCAGTAGAGCAGGTCGAAGGAGGGATTCTCCTTCACGGTGGGCGCAGCAGGCAGGTCGGCGGGCGTGGTCATGTCAGTTCTTGGCGTTCAACGCGTCGGTCCAGTTGGTGCGCTCGCTCACGGGCAGACCCCAAGGGTTGCCGTTCGATTGCATGCGGCGGAGCGCGGTGGCGGCGGTGCCGCTCAGGCCGCCTTCGGCGACGAGGTGGCGGCGCAGCGTGAGGATGAACTCGAGCTGGTTGATGCGGACGGGGCAGGTGTTGACGCAGGCGCTGCACGCCGTGCAGCTCCAGAGCGTCTCCGCGGAAATCGTCGCCTCGTGCAGCGCGGGCACCTCGGCCTCCTTGCCGGCGGCGAGCGCGGCCGCGGTCTTTTCCATCGCGCCCTTCAGGTCCTGCACGACGCGCTTGGGCGAGAGCGGTTTCTCGGTGGCGAAGGCCGGGCAGACCTCCTCGCAGCGGCCGCATTCCATGCAGGCGTCGAGGCTGAGCAGTTGCTGCTGCGAAAAATGCCGGATGTCGGCCGGACCGACGCGGCCCGTGGCCTCGACCTCCTCCATCGTCACCGGCGGCAGCGTGCCGAGCGCGGGCTTCGCGAGGAAGATGTTCATCGGGCCGGCGATGAAGTGGAACAGCCGCGTGAACGGGATCGACGCGATGAAGCCGAACACGAGGAACGAGTGGATCCACCACACGACGAAGTGCTGGCTGCGCGCCTCCGCCTCGGTCATCGGGCTCATCAGGTTCGCCAGCCACAGGCCGACGGGCGAACACTGCGCGCCGATGCCGGTGGGTTGCTGCCAGAGCAGCCGCAGCGCCTCGACCTGGTAGCCGGTGATGCCCATGGCGAGGAAGGCCAGCAGCACATACCAATCCGTCGGGCGATGGCCGAGCGCGGCGGGCTTGCGCACGCGGCGATACATGAAGAGCAGCACGCCGAGGATGAAAACGAGCCCCAGCATATCCAGGGTGAACTCGTAGATGACGTAGTAGGTGCCGTGGTGAAACTTGAACCCCTTCCAGATGCTTGAGAGCACGTTGTCGATCTCGAGCAGCACGGTGCCGGCGAAGAGCACCATGAAACCCGCGTAGAGCGAAATGTGCGCGACCGTGCCAAGGCCGTGGCCGCGCACGCGCTGCTGCGCGCCGGCCTCGACCGCGACGCGGGCGGCGCCGGGGCGGAGCTTCTGCCAGACCTGCGCGAGGCTGCCGACGATGAGGTCGCGCGCGTTGATCGACGTGCCCAGCCGCCAGAGTTTCCAGCGGCGGTAGACGCCCCACGCGAACACGGCCATCGTCACCGCCGCGAGCGCGTAGAACGCGAGCTGCGACGAGAGCGGGATGTTGCCGAAGGTCTCGCGGGTCGGGGTCACGTTACTTCTTCAACTTCTGGATCATCTCGGGCACCGCCTCATACACGTCGGCCACGAGGCCGTAGTCGGCGACTTCGAAGATGGGCGCCTCGGCGTCCTTGTTGATGGCGGCGATGATCTTCGTGTCCTTCATGCCGGCCATGTGCTGGATGGCGCCGGAGATGCCGACGGCGAGGTAGAGGTCGGGGGCGACGATCTTGCCGGTCTGGCCGATCTGGAGGGAATTCGGCGTGATGCCCGAATCGACGAGCGCGCGCGACGAGCCGACGGCAGCGCCAAGCGTGTCGGCCAAGCCGCCGACGAGACGCTCGAAATCCTCGCTGTTCTTCAGCGCGCGGCCGCCGGAGACGATGATCCGCGCCTCGGTGGCGTCGGGGCGGGCGGACTTCTTCACCTCGCGGTTCACAAAGGTGGCGAACTTCGGCAACGCCGCCGCGTCGACCGCGACGGCCTCGACCGGCGATTGTGCCTCGCTCGGCGTGGCGGCCGCGAAGGCCGCGCTGCGCACGGTGACAAATTTGATCGCGCCTTCGAGGCGGACGGTGGCGAGGACGTTGCCGGCGAACATCACCCGGCGGAACGCATCGCCCTCGAGTCCGACGACATCGCTGACCATGCCGGCATCGACCAGCGCGGCGGCGCGCGGGAGGACGTCCTTGGTGAAGGTCGAGACCGCGCCGACGACCAGCGTCGCGCCACGAGCCCTGACCACGTCGGCGATGACCTGCGCGTAGCGGTCGGCCAGCGGCTGGGCGAGCTCGGCATGGTCGGCCACGAGGACGGTCCTCGCGCCGGCGGAGCGGAGCGCCTCGGCGGCGGCGGAAACGCCGGAGCCGAGGACAAGGATGTCGAACGACCCGCCCGCGGACGCGGCGATCTGTTGCGCAAAGGCGGCGGCCGAGAAGCTCGCGAGCTTTACCTGGCCTTGGTCGTGTTCAGCGATGACAAGCGTGTGCGACATGCGTGGAAATCAACGGGGTGGATAGAACGTGGCCTTGGATTGGGCCATAACCCGCAGCTTCTCGCACGGCTCAAAATGCGGTGCGACCTCGCTTTGAAGTTTTTGTAGTTGGCCCACAATTTCCGCTACTCCCCGCGCATCCGCATAGCGCAGGGGCCCGCCGCGGAACGGCGCCCAGCCCGTGCCGAAGATCATGCCGAAATCCACGTCCTCCGGCGCGTCGACCACGCCTTCCTCAAGGCAGCGGGCGGCTTCGTTGACCATGACGAGCACCATGCGGTCGAGCAGCGTGGCGTCGTCCTGCGAGCGGCCGAGACCAGCGCTCTGCAAAAAGGTGACTTCCGTATTCGGCCGCTCCTTGGCGCCCTTTTCTTTCGGAAACACGTAGAAACCGGTGCCGGATTTTTTCCCGAGCCAGCCCTTCGCAATCATCTGCGCGAGCGTGTCATTGATCGGGACGGGCTTCGCGAGCCGGTTCTGCAGGTCGACGGCGACGTGTTGCGCGACATCGAGGCCGACCTCATCGCTGAGGCGCGCCGGCCCCATCGGCATGCCGAAATCGAGCATGATCCGGTCGAGCCGCGCGGCGTCCACGCCCTCGGCGAAGAGGCGGACCGCCTCGACCATGTAGGGCAGCAGAATGCGGTTCACGAGGAAGCCCGGGCTGTCCTTGACGAGCACCGGCAGCTTGCCGATCGCCTTCACAAAGGTGAGCGCCGTGTCGAGCGCAACGGGCGAGGTGCGCGGGCCGCGGACGATCTCGACGAGTTGCATCCGGTGCACCGGGTTGAAGAAATGGATGCCGACCACGCGCCCCGGATCCGTGAGGCCGCCGGCGATGGCGTCGATTGACAGCGCCGAGGTGTTCGTCGCGAGGATCGTGTCGGGGCCGCTGCGCGCCTCGAGCTGGCGGAAGATCGCCTGCTTCACGTCGAGTTTTTCCAACGCCGCCTCGATGACGAGATCGACGCCCGCGAGCGGCACATCCTCGGCGGTCGCGGTGATGCGGTCGAGCCCGGCCGTCGCCTCGGCAGGCGTGAGTTTTTTCCTCTTCACGCCGTCCGTGAAAATCTTCTCCGCCGTCTTCAGGCCCTTCGCCAACGCGCCGGGCGCGACGTCCTTGAGCAAGGTCGGATAACCGCGCGCGGCGGTCCACTGCGCGATGCCGGCCCCCATGACGCCCGCGCCGATGACCGCCACGCGTTTCACCGGACGCGCCATGCCGTCGGCACCACCGGGGGCTTTCAGTTTTTTCGCGCGTTCCTGGAGGAAGAAGATGCTCATGAGGC
>CAYYVB010000220.1:0-5827 GCA_964475035.1 uncultured Opitutaceae bacterium
AGGCGGAGAAGTTGCCCGCCACGAGGCCGGAGAGGATGTTGAGCGAGGCGCCGCCCTGGCGCGACGAGGTGACGACCTCCTTCACGTGGCGGCTCTCGGTGGAGGTGAAGATCTTGGTGAACTCCGGGATGAGCGCGCCGGCGATCGTGCCGAGCGAGATGATGGTCGAGAGCACCCACCAGAGGCCGGCGTGGCCGGGGAGGTCGGCGAGGAGGCCGTAGCTGGCGGCGTAGGTGACGAGGATCGAGACGATCGACGTGATCCACACGAGGTTGGTCAGCGGGTGCTCGAGATTGAAGTCCTTGGACTTGCCCCAGATGGCGTGCGAGACGGCGTTGTTGATCCAGTAGGAGACGAGCGAGGTGACGACCATCAGGATGCGCATGGCGAAGAGCCACACGATGAGGACGCCGCAGAGCATCGGGTTGGCGGCGAGCGCGAGGGCGAGGAAGGCGATGAGCGCGACGCCGGTGACGCCGTAGGTCTCGAAGCCGTCGGCGGTCGGTCCGACGGAGTCGCCGGCATTGTCGCCCGTGCAGTCGGCGATGACGCCCGGGTTGCGCGGGTCGTCCTCGGGGAGCTGGAAGACGATCTTCATCAGGTCGGCGCCGATGTCGGCGATCTTGGTGAAGATGCCGCCGCAGATGCGCAGCGCGGAGGCGCCGAGGGATTCACCGATGGCGAAGCCGATGAAGCACGGGCCGGCGAGGTCCGTCGGCAGGAACGCCAAGATGCAGATCATGAAGAACAGCTCGATGGCGACGAGGAGCAGGCCGACGCTCATGCCGGACTTGAGCGGGATGAGGAGGGTGGCGAGCGGGTTGCCCTTGAGGGCGGAGAAGGCGGCGCGGGAGTTGGCGACGGTGTTGATGCGGATGCCGAACCACGCGACGCCGTAGCTGCCGAGGATGCCGAGGATGGAGGCGAGCAGGATCGCGACGACGTGGAACGCCGTCATGTGCGAGAGCACGGAGAAGTAATACACCATGCACACCGCGATGAGCACCCAGAGGGCGGCGAGGAACTTGCCCTGCTGGAAGAGGTAGGTCTTGCATGTTTCCCAGATGATCTGGGAGACGGCGCTCATGGAGGAGTGGACCTGAAGATTGCGCGTCTGCACATACTGCATCCAGCCGTAGATCGTGCCGATTGCGCAGACGACGAGGCCGAGCAGGAGGATGTTGATGCCGGACAGGGAGCCGCCGAAGAAACTGACCTGCGACAGGTCGGGGATCTTGATATCGGCTTCGCCGGCGAAGGCGGGGAGAACGGGCATGGCGAGGCCGAGGGCCAGCGCGCCCAAACGAGGGAAACGGGGCAGGGTCATGGGGTGGGTGTGAGTCCTAACAGTTCTGGGGAGGGTAACTGGCTTCGCTTGTGGTATGGCGCCTGACAAGCGGCGAGGCGATTTCCGGACGGACCCCACAGGGAGCAGGCCGACTAATAGCCGGTGGTGACGCAGGTTGGGCTAATGGCGGCAGGCGAAAATGGGCGACGGCGAGCGCAGGTGCGGCGGTGCGGGTCTGTTGCAGGTTGCGCGCGAGTGCGCCATCCTCAGGCGAGCTCACGGAGGGGAAATTCAGGCCGATAAAAAACCCGCGCCGTTGCGGGCGCGGGTTGAGGGGGAGCGCTCTTGCGCGCGGCCTTACTGGAGGCCGAGGAAGTGCGCGATTTGCGGGGAGAAGCGCACGATCAGGCCGGCGAACACCACCGAGACGATCGAGATCAGCTTGATCAGGATGTTCAGCGACGGGCCGGACGTGTCCTTGAACGGATCGCCGACGGTGTCGCCGACGACGGTCGCCTTGTGGTCGGGCGAACCCTTGCCGTAAACGATGCTCTTCGGACGGCCCGCGGCCATCTCGTCGTCGGCGCGGGCGATGATGCCCTCGCGGACTTCGGCCGGGATCTTCTCGCGGACGCCGTCCTTGTTGTTCTTCACGTCCTCGGCCGTGATGCGGCCGTAGGATTCGAGGAGTTTCTTGGCGTTGTCCCAGGCGCCGCCGGCGTTGGCCATGAAAACGGCCACGGCGAAACCGGAGACGAGGCCGCCCGCCAGCATGCCGAGCACGCCCGCGACGCCGAGCACGAGGCCGAGCGCGATCGGGGCGGTGATGGCGAGGATGGACGGGACGATCATCTCCTTTTGCGCGCCGGCGGTGGAGATGGCCACGCAGTTGGCGTAGTCGGGATATTGCACACCCTCATGCGTGACGCGCTTGGGCCAGGACTCGGGGTTGGCGATGTCGGCCTCGCTCATGCCGGCGGCGCGGAAGGCCTCGCGCATCTTGCCGAACTGGCGGCGGCACTCGCGCATCATGCGGTAGGCGGCGCGGCCGACGGCGTTCATCGTCATGGCGCAGAAGAGGAACGTCAGCAGCACGCCGATGAAGAGGCCGCCGATGACCTTCGGGTTGGTGAGGGTCACGTCGTAGTAGAACATGATCTCCTCGATCGTGGCCTGGCGGGACGAGACGATGTCGAAGGTGGCGTTCTTGTCCGCCCAGGTGACGGCGTAGCGGTTGGCCGAGAACGGATCGCTGCCGTGCGCGCGGACGGGGAGCTTCGCGCCGACGGGGAGGTCCCGCAGGGTCTTGCGCGGGAGTTCGTGCGACGGGAGGAAGAGCGCGCCGTCGTAGTAGTCGGAGCCGTCGGCCATGGCCTTCGGGAACGCGAGGGCGAACTTGCCGAAGCCCTGGTGGACGGCGACGGGCGTGGTCTGCTCGGCGGCGTGGGCCTTGCCGAAGTCGACGGCCTGCGTGGTGATCTGCGTCTGCACGATCTGCACGTAGGCGGCGAAGAGCGCGAGGGCGGTGAGGGCGGCGGAGCCGATGGCGAAACCCTTGCCGGTGGCGGCGGTGGTGTTGCCGAGCGAGTCGAGCATGTCGGTGCGCTTGCGCACGCCGGGCTCCTGGCCGGACATCTCGGCGTTGCCGCCGGCGTTGTCGGCGATGGGGCCGTAAGCGTCGGTCGCGAGCGTGATGCCGAGGGTCGAGAGCATGCCGACGGCGGCGATGCCGACACCGTAGAGGCCCATGAGGAAGTTCTCCGCGCCGCCGGCGAAGATGAACGCGCCCATGATGGCGACCGCGGTCGTGAGCAACGAGGCCCAGGTGGACTTCATGCCCTCGGCGATGCCGCCGATGATGACGGTGGCCGGGCCGGTGAGCGCCTGGTGGGCGATCGACTTGGTCGGCGCCTGCTCGTAGGAGGTGTAGTATTCCGTCGCGTAGGCGATGACGAGGCCGGCGCCGAGGCCGAAGACGATGGAGAAGCCGAGCTTCATCCAGCTCGTGCCGGCGGAGGCGAGGGCGGCCGCCTGGTCACCGGAGCCGAAGAGGAAATAGAGCAGGCCGAAGGAGCCGACCGTGATGAGCGCCGAGGCCACATAGACACCGGCGTGGAGGCTCTGGAGGAGCTGCGCGAAGGTGGCGTCCTCCTTCGTGCGCACCGCGAAGATGCCGACGATGGAGCAGAGGATGCCGAGGCCGGCGAGGGCGATGGGCGCGACGGCGAGGTTGAACGCGAAGCCCGCGGCGGCGGCGGTCAGGCCGAGCACGGAGATGGCCGCGGCGGCGCCGAGCGCGAGCGTGGCGAGGATGGAGCCGTAGTAGGATTCGTAGAGGTCGGCGCCCATGCCGGCGACGTCGCCGACGTTGTCACCGACGTTGTCCGCGATCGTGGCGGGGTTGCGGGCGTCGTCCTCGGGGATGCCCGCCTCGACTTTGCCGACGAGGTCGGCGCCGACGTCAGCGGCCTTGGTGTAGATGCCGCCGCCGACGCGGGCGAAGAGCGCTTGCGTCGAGGCGCCCATGCCGAAGGAGAGCATGATGGTCGTCAGCTCGGCCATGCGCTCGGCCGGGCCGCCGGAGAGGCCGAGGGATTCGCCGAAGTGATTCAGCACGATGAACCAGAAGGAGATGTCGAGCAGCGCGAAGCCGACGACGTTGAGGCCCATGACGGCGCCGGAGCGGAACGCGACGACGAGGCCGTCGTTGAGCGAGGACTTGGCGGCGTGGGCGGTGCGGGCGGAGGCGTTGGTCGCCATCTTCATGCCGAACCAGCCCGTGAGGCCGGAGAGTAAGCCCGCCAGCGGCACACCCAGCATGGTGAGGCCGGGTTGGAGGCCCAGCATCCAGAGCAGGCCGAGGAAAGCCACGAGCACGAGGAAGACGATCGAGACGACCTTGTATTGGCGGAACAGGTAGGCGATCGCGCCCTCGCGGACGGCTTGGGCGATGCGGACCATTTCCTCGTCGCCTTCGGAGCGCTTCATGACCGAGGCGCTGAAGACGCGAGCCATCAGCAGAGCGGCGACGCCGGCGACCGGTGCGAGCCAGAACAACGACGGGATTTCAGACAACGTGGCCAGCGGCCACAGGGCAGAGACGTGCATAGCGTGTGTCAGTGGGGGTTGGATAACAAACCGGGGAGGGTGAGTTAAAGCGGGGAGGTTGAAAACCCGCCGCAAGCATGGCCAGCGAATTTGTCATACGGCGGTTGCGCGGTTCGCCCCGGACAGAAACCTCGTCCGAGCTCACCCTACGCCGCGTGGTTCGAACTGAGTTGCGCGCCCCCGCCGGCCGGAACCGTTTGACGCGGCGCGTGGGATGACTTGGCTGACGCACCCGTTTCCGCCGGCCCCATGGCGCTGCTCACCCTCAACGACCTCAAGAAGACTTACCGCCGCCCCGACGGCAGCGCGCATCCCGTCGTCGACATCGCATCCTTCACCCTTGCCGCCGGCCAGCAGCGCGCCCTCCGGGGCGAAAGCGGTTCGGGGAAGACGACTTTTCTTCACCTCATCGCCGGCATCCTCGCGCCCGACTCCGGCCGCATCGAGCTCGACGGCCGCGACCTCGCCCAGCTCGGCGAAGCCGCCCGCGACCGCCTCCGCGCCGAGAAGATCGGTTACATTTTCCAGACCTTCAACCTGCTCCAAGGCCACACCGTCCTCGAGAACGTCGAGCTCGGCATGGCCTTCGGCCGCGGAGTCGACCGCGCTGCCGCGGAGGCCTTGCTCCGCCGCGTCGGCCTCGGCGACCGCCTGCATCATTTCCCGCGGCAGCTCTCGACTGGTCAGCAGCAGCGTGTCGCCGTGGCCCGCGCCCTCGCGAACCACCCGCAACTCGTCCTCGCCGACGAGCCCACCGGCAACCTCGACGCCCGCCACAGCCGCGAAGCCCTGGCCCTCATCCGCGAAGTCTGTCGCGAAAACGGAGCCGCCCTCCTGCTCGTCAGCCACGACGAGGGGGTGTTGAGCCAGTTCGAGGACGTCGAGGAATTCTCGAATCTCAATCGGGCCGCCCCGCCGGCGATGCCGGCGGGGAAGTAACAAGGACCAAGTAACAGGTAACACGTGAGAGTCGTGAAATCCCAAACGCCAAACGTCCCAACGCCAAAGCTCGCGCCCGGGAACGCCGCCGCGCTCGCGGGTTTGGGATTTGGACGTTTGGCGTTTGGAGTTTTTTCACCGTGATCGCCAACCTCATCTACCGCTCCCTCCGCCAGCACGCGCTCTCGACGCTCGTGACCGCGGCTTCCATCGCGCTCGCGGCGGGGTTGCTCCTCACGGTGTGGGTCGTGAAGACGCAGTCGCAGGCCGTGTTCGCCGCGACCAACTCCGGCTTCGACGCCGTCCTCGGCGCGCGCGGGTCCAAGCTCCAGCTCGTCCTCAACGCCATCTTCCATCTCGAGGCCTCGCCCGGAAACCTCTCCGCCCAGGACGTCGCCGCCGTCAGCCGCCACCCGGCGGTGAAGACCGCCATCCCCATCGCCGTCGGCGACAATTACTACGGCTGGCGCATCGTCGGCACCACGCTCCCGC
>CAYYVB010000221.1:0-1664 GCA_964475035.1 uncultured Opitutaceae bacterium
GGCCACACCGGCGAGATCGACATCCTCGCCTTTTCCTGGGGCGTCTCGCGCGCCGGCGCCGGCAGCACGGCCGCGCCGCAGAACCTGACCCTGACCAAGCGTCTCGATAAATCGTCGACGGCCCTGATGCTCGCCGTGTTTCAGGCCACGAACTTCCCCACCGGCGTCCTCTATGTCCGCAATCAGGGCGCCAATCCGCTCGATTTCTTCAAGATCACGATGAACAGCATCGTCGTCACCCAATACACCACCTCGACCACGAGCGACGGCGCCATCATCGAGACCATTTCGCTCAGCTTCGGCCGGATCAGCTTCGATTATCAGCCGCAGAATCCCGACGGCACCGCCGTCGGCCCCGTGATCAGCGGCGGCTGGAATATCACCACCAATCAGGCGCTCTGATGCGTTCGCCCCGACCAGCCGCGCGATTCCTGCGGCGCGTCGGCGCGCTGGGACTCTGCGCGCTCGCCGGTGCCCCGCTCTTCGCCGCGATCGAGGGCTACTACCGCTTCACCGGCGTGGGCAACTCGACCGACGCCCTGCTCGCGAACTGGAAGCCGTTCATCAGCCTCTCCGCCAGCGCCAACCGCCCGCCCGGCGCCGTGCGCCCCGCCGCCTCGGAGCTTTTCATCACAAAACTGGCGGACAAACACACGCCGCCGCTGATGCTGCGTGCGTTCAGCGGCCAGCAAAGCGCCTCCGCCGTCTTCTACCTCCGCAACTCCGGCGAGTCCTTCCCCGTCTTTGTCCTCAACCTGAAGAACGTGCTGGTCCTGAGCTACGACGTCACGGCCGACACCGTCCATGACACCGGCCGACTGATCGAACAACTCGGCGTCTCCTTCGCCTCCCTGGAAGCTTCCGTCACCCAGGCCGAGGCCGGCCAAGCGCTCGTCAGCTCCACGGCGGCGTGGAATTTCAGCACCGGTGCGCTCGTCACCGGCACCGCACCCACGCTCACCCTTGCCGCCGCCACGCTCACCACGAACGAGGACACACCGGCCGCGCTGAACTACACCCACGCCGACGACTACAGCGACCTCGAGACCATCACGCGCACCGCGACGTCCTCGAATCCCGCCCTCGTCGCCCCGGGCGGTCTCGTTTTCAGCGGCACCGGCTCCGGCCGCCAGCTCACGGTCACTCCCAGCGCCGACGCCTCGGGCACCGCCACCATCACCGTCACGCTGCGCGACACCGCGGGTCTCACCACGAGTTCCAGTTTCGCCCTCACCGTCAATGCCGTGAACGACGCGCCGGTCATCGGCGCCGTCGCCAGCCAGACCACGTCGGTCGGCGGATCGCATGGCGTCACCCTCTCGCTGAGCGACGTCGACACGTCGCTGGCCGCGGTCTCGCTCACCGCCACCAGCGACAACGCCACCGTGCTGCCGCCGGGCGCGCTCGCGCTCTCCGGCTCCGGCGCCATCCGCACGCTCACGCTCACGCCCGCCGCCGCCGGCAGCGCCACCGTCACCCTTCTGGCGAACGACGGCGCCGCGAACTCCGCGCCCGTCACCTTCAGCTTCATCGTCAACCCCGTCGGTTTCGGCATTCCCACCGCGATCACCCTTTCCTCCGCCAGCGTCGCGGAAAACGCCGTCGCCGGCACCGTCGTCGGCGCGCTCGGCACCGTCGACGCGGACCACGCCGCGGGACACGCC
>CAYYVB010000221.1:1674-5824 GCA_964475035.1 uncultured Opitutaceae bacterium
GGTCGTGGCCGAGGGCGCCGCGCTCGACTACGAATCCGCGGCCACGCACGCCGTCACGGTGCGCGTGACCGACCCCGCCGGCCAGAGCTTCGCCCAGCAGCTCACGCTCACGGTCACCAACGTCAACGAAGGCCCCGCCGTCGCCATCGCCCCGCTCGGTGCCGCCGCGCCCGGGCGCCTGCTCCCGCTCGCGGGCATCTCGGTCTCGGACCCCGACGCCGGCGACGCCGAAGTGCGCGTCGAGTTCAGCGTCCTGCACGGCACCCTCACGTGCGACACCGCGGGCGAACTCGCGGGCCGCGTCACCGGCGCGCAATCGCCGACGCTCGTGCTCACCGCGCCGCTCGCCGTCATCAACGCCGCTCTCGCCGCCGGCGCCCTCGGCTACACGCCCGCGGCCGGATTCACCGGCGAGGACATCCTCCAAGTCGTCTGCTCCGATCTCGGCCACAGCGGCGCAGGCTCCGCGCTGACCGACACGCGCCTTGCCGCGATCGCGGTCGCGGTCGACTCGTTCGCCTCGTGGCAGGCGGCCAACTTCACCCCCGAGGAGCTGGCCGACCCCGCCCTCAGCGACGCCCAGGCCAACCCCGCGGGCGACGGGTTCACCAATCTGCTCAAATACGCGCTCGGACTCGATCCGCACACCGCCATCGCCGCCGGCCCCGAGCTGACCCAGACCGCCGGCGACTGGGTGTTCACCTACGTCCGCCCGGCGTCGCGTCCCGACCTGACCTATGCGGTCGAGAGTTCGACCAACCTCACCGCGTGGAACCAAACCGCGAACCCCGCGGTGCTCATCTCGACCGACGAATCCTCGGGCCTCCAAGTCTGGCGCGCCACGATCCCGAAGTCCGCCGGAGCGACCCTGTTCGTCCGCCTGCGTGTCACCCTGACACGGCTCTGAAGCTCCGCTTGACGGAGCCCGGCCCCAGGTAGGGGGAGCTGGAAGCTCCCACTTCGGCTGAAAATCCGGCCCCAACTTAAGCTTTCCCACACCGCGACTTCCCTCTTGTTACTTGGCGAGTTGTCCCTTGTTACTTCTCCCACGCGATGGCCAAAAAGAAACCCGCCAAGAAAAACGATCAACCCGAGCTGCCGCTCGGCGGTGACGATGTCGCCGCGGAAACACCCAGCTCCAAAGGCCAAACCCCAAGCGGCTCAGGCACGGACACGCCAATCCGCACTCCGCAATCCGCACTCCGCAATCCCGACGATGCCGACGCCACCGTCGTCGAGGCCCCGAAGCGCAAAAAGGGCCAGAAGGTCTACGACGAGGACGCCCCGCTCTCGCGCCACTACAAGAACTGGTTCCTCGACTACGCCAGCTACGTCATCCTCGACCGCGCCGTCCCGCACCTCGACGACGGCCTCAAGCCCGTCCAGCGCCGCGTGCTCCACACGCTCTGGGACATGGACGACGGCCGCTTCCACAAGGTCGCCAACGTCGTCGGCGCCACGATGAAGCTCCACCCGCACGGCGACGCCTCCATCGGCGCCGCCCTCGTCGGCATCGCCCAGCGCGGCTGGCTGATCGAGCCGCAGGGCAACTTCGGCAACACCCTCACCGGCGACGACGCCGCCGCGCCGCGTTACATCGAGGCCCGCCTCACGCCCTTCGCCCGCGAAGTCCTCTTCAACCCGAAGACCACCACCTGGCAGGCCAGCTACGACGGCCGCACCAAGGAGCCTGTCACGCTCCCCGCGAAGTTCCCCATCGTCCTCCTCGAGGGCGCCGACGGCATCGCGGTCGGCCTCTCGACCAAGATCCTCCCGCACAACTTCAACGACCTCTGCCGCGCGGCGATCAACCACCTCCAGGGAAAAACCTTCCGCATCCTCCCCGATTTCCCGACCGGCGGCACGGCCGACTTCTCCGAATACAACGACGGCGAACGCGGCGGCAAGGTGAAGGTCCGCGCCAAGATCGAGGAGCGCTCCAAATACGTCCTCGCCATCACCGAGCTCCCCTTCGGCGTCACCACCGAGTCGCTCATCGAGTCGATCCTCGCCGCCAACGCCAAGGGCAAGATCAAGATCAAGCACGTCGACGACAACACCGCCGACTCCGTCGAGATCCTCGTCCACCTCCCGCAGGGCTCCGAGCCCGACAAGGTCATCCAGCAGCTCTACGTGTTCACGAGCTGCCAGGTGCAGCTCAACCCCGCCGCCTGCGTCATCGTGCGCGACGAGAAGACCGGCGACGACAAGCCGCAGTTCCTCGGCGTCCGCGAGCTCCTCAAGCGCTCCGCCGAGGCCACGAAGGAGCTCCTCAAGCGCGAGCTCGAGATCCGGCTCGGCGAACTCGAGCAGCAGTGGCACTGGGATTCGCTCGAGCGCATCTTCATCGAGGAACGCATCTACCGGAACATCGAGAAATCGAAGACCTGGGAGAGCGTCCTCCAGGAGATCCGCACCGGCCTGAAGCCCTTCCTCAAGCAGCTCCGCCGCGAGGTCACCGACGAGGACATCACCCGCCTCACCGAGATCCGCATCAAGCGCATCTCCGCCTACAACCGCTTCCAAGCCGACGAGGCCATCAAGAAGATCGAGGAAGGCATCAAGGAGACGAAGGCCCACCTGAAGAACCTCACCGGCTACGCCGTCGCGTGGTTCGAGATGTTGCAGGAGAAATACGGCAAGGGCATCAAGCGCCGCACCAGCTACGACGAGTTGGAGGAGATCAAGGCCGCCGACGTCGTCACCGCCAACCAGCGCCTCTACGTCAACCGCGAGGACGGCTTCATCGGCCTCAATTGGCGCCAGCACGAGTTCGTGCAGGAATGCACGATCCTCGACAGCGTGCTCACGATCATGGGCGATTGCTCGCTCAAGGTCTCGAAGGTCGCCGACAAGACTTTCATGGGCCGCGACATTCGCCACGTGGCGATCTGGCCGAAAGACGGCGACACGCGGTTCTACACGATGGTCTATCAGGACGGCGAATCCGGGAAGGCCTTCGCGAAGAAATTCCAGATCGGCGGCCTCAGCCGCGACAAGCTCTACCCGTTGGCGAAGGGCGAAGGCTCGAAGCTCGTGTGGCTGCACGTCGCCGAGAAGGAGAAGGACATGCCCAAGAGCATCCACGTCAGCATCGACGGCCGCAGCGGCGCCCGCGTGCGTGAACTGGACTTCGACCTCACGCCCATCCCAGTCAGCACCCGCACCTCCAAGGGCCTGACGGTCACCAAGTGGGCCGTGAAAGAGGTCAAACCCAACGACCTCGAGCTGAAGTAGCGCCGGCAATCGCCGCATGGCCTAACCGCAGTCCATGCGGTCCATGCGTCCATCCGGTCCTTCCGTCCATTCAGTCCATTCTTCTGCTCCGCCTCACCCGGTAGAGCCGCTCCGTGAATCCGCCCTCGCGTTCGAAGTCGGCCGCCAGCCGCTCGATCTGGCGGTCGAGCAGCGCACAAGCCACCCCCACCAAGACATGCGCCGCATTCGCGGCGATCTCGGCATAGCTCATGGCCCCCATGGACGGCATGGACATCGACCCCACCCCGCCCCGTCCATCCAGTTCATAGCGTCCATGGCGTCCATCCCGTCCATTCTTCACCTCCCGACACCAAGCTGCCACCTCATCGGCCGTCCGGCACCGCCGCGCCACGAGCGCCAGCCGTAGCGGCGCATCCTCCGGCCACAGCGGCAGCCCGCGCTGCCGCAGGAAATCCTCATAATCCAACTTCAGCTCCTCCAGACTGGCCCGGGCCACATTGGTCAGTTTCAGCTCCATTTTCTTGGAGGTGCCGGAGGCCTTGCTGCCTTCGGCGATGTTCTGCACGCCGCTCCGCGCCGCCTGCACCATCTGGTCGTGGGTCCGGCTGCGCGGACTGATGTAGCGATCGCAAAACCGCACCGTCACATCGAACGCCAGCTGGGCGACGCGAAAGCCCTTCAAATTCCGGTAACCCCCATGCACTGGGAGCAATGATTCGCTCCCTCGTTTTCGTGGATACGGCGCAGCCATGACAACAAGTGGCGGCCCGTAGTCCGGACGCTACCGCCCGCCCCACCCAAGCCAAGCCCTGACTTCATGCGATCCGTCGCCTTCTTCCATCACGTCCATCCGGTCCATGCCGTCCATGTAGTCCATCCCGTCCATTCCCCAGAAATGTGACTCATCGTCCGTGGCCTGATAGTCCACATT
>CAYYVB010000222.1:0-2596 GCA_964475035.1 uncultured Opitutaceae bacterium
AAACGGCCCGAGATGAACCTCGTGCCGTTGATCGACGTGCTCGTGATGCTGATCTTCTTCGCGTTCGTCACGATGCAGTTCCGCTCGGCGACGACGATGAACCTCACGCTCCCGAAGGTGGAGACCGCGGGCAAGAGCGAGCTGAAGGACTCGATCACCATCTCGATCACCAAGGAAGGCGAATTCACCTTCCAGTCCGGCGCGCGCAGTGCGGCGGTCACCCTCGAGCAACTCGAGCAGCTCGTGAACGAGGTCGGCGGCATCACGAAGGACGTCACCGTGCTCATCCGTTCGGACGAGAACACCCCGCTGCGCCACCTCACCGCGGCGATGGACATCTGCCGCAAGAACGGCCTGAACAAAATCCGTCTGCAGTCGCGGTAAGCCGGCCCAGCCTCCGCGCGCTTGCGCCGGCGGTTGCTCCCGCCAGTTTTGGCGCATGGGCAAATTCATCGTCATCACCGGCTGCACCAAGGGACTCGGACGCGCGTTGACCGAGTGGTTCATTGCTGAGGGGCACACGGTTGCCGGATGCGGGCGCAGCGCGGAGGTGCTCGACTTGCGCTTCACTTATCAGGCGCCGCATGATTTCGCCGTCGTTGACGTAACCGATGAGAACAAGGTCGCGCTGTGGGCGGAGAAGATCTGCACGGTCGACCGCGCCCCCGACCTGCTCATCTGCAATGCCGCCGTCATGAACCAACCCGCGCCGCTTTGGCAGGTGCCGGCGGCGGAGTTCAACCGTCTGATCGATATCAATGTGAAGGGCGTGGCGACGGTCATCCGTCATTTCGTTCCTCACATGATTGCCCGTGGGAGCGGGGTAATCGCGATGCTGAGTTCCGGCTGGGGCCGGAGCACTTCGCCGGAGGTGGCACCGTATTGCGCTTCAAAATTCGCCATCGAGGGGCTGACGCAGGCTTTGGCGCGGGAGTTGCCCGCCGGCCTCGCCGCGGTGCCAGTCAACCCCGGTGTCATCGATACCGCCATGCTCCGCCAATGCTGGAGCGGCGAAGCTGGCGCCTACCCTAAGCCCGCGGAGTGGGCGAAGCAGGCCGGACCGTTCTTATTGTCCCTCGGGCGCGAGCATAATGGTCAATCGCTGACCGTGCCGGAGCAGGGGGAATGATGGAGGAGCGACGGCAAAAATTTGCAGGGGCATGGCAATGGATGCGGAGACTGATTTCTCCAGAATTCCTATCATGGGGTCGCACAATTGGTGACGAGAACGGCTGCCGAGCATTCCAATCGACTTGGAACGCGTGTTGGCGGTCAAACTTCTGCCGTCGCCAAACATGGGCCGCCTTCTGCTGGTCGATTCCAATCGTGAGTTCACCCAACTTTGCTCAACCTTGCTGAGGTGGGAGGGGCACCAAGTCGAGGTAAGCACTCGAATGCCTGTTGTATCCATCCGCGCGCAGGGTCCAGTTTATGACCTTATCATTCTCGACCCAGGGCCGGATATCGGAGCTGGGGTCGCAGCAGCGAGAGAGTCTGCAGAGGAAATTCCGCTCTTGATTTTGTCGGGTGGCATTGTGGCGGAACAGGCACTCTCCATCAGCGGCTGCTCTTCGCGGAAGCGATGCGTGCTACTCCCCAAGCCATTCACGGTGGAGGCGATTCTGGCCGCGGTGCAGGATTGTCTCTCTCCCGCACCAGAACATGCACTTTGCCCTGAGTTGGCTACTGCGCCGCGCCTTTCAGGTGCTCGCCGAGGAAATCCATGATGCGCTGCTGCAGTCGCAGGCGAACTTTCGGGTCGGAGATCATGTGCGTGCCGAGCATCGGCAGGAGATCGTAGGGCTTGCCGGCCATGAAAAGCGCATCGGCGAGCTGCAGCGTGTGCTGGAAATAGACGTTGTCGTCCGTGAGGCCGTGGATGAGCAGGAGCGGGCGGCGCAGTTCGTTCACGTAGGTGGTGACGTTGCTCACGCGGTAGGCCTCGGGGTTTGCCTGCGGCGTGCCGAGGTAGCGCTCGGTGTAGTGCGTGTCGTAGTTCTCCCACGTGATGACCGGCGCGCCGACGACGCCTGCGCGAAAGACATCGGGCCGGCGCATCGCCGCCATCGCGGCGAAGTAGCCGCCCCAGGACCAGCCGGTGACGCCGACGCGCGAGAGATCGAGTTCGGGATACTGCGTGCCGAGCGCATGGAGGCCTGCAATCTGATCGTTGAGCGCGGTGTCGATAAAATTGAACTTGATGATACGCTGCCAATCGCGGCCGCGCCAGGGCGTGCCGCGGCCGTCGAGCCGGACGACGATATAGCCGAGGTTGGCCATCCATTGGTCGGGCAGGTAGTCGCGGATGACGGCGTTGACGCGTTTTGAGGTCGGGCCGGCGTAGACTTGGAGGATGACGGGGTATTTGCGACCCGGCTGGAAGTCGTGCGGACGTGTGATCGCGGCGTCCATCTCGGGCACGCTGGCTGCGCGGGTGAGTTCGGTCGTGGGCAGGCGCGGCGGCATCTCGGCGGTGACCCGCAGCATGGCGACTGGCTCGCCGTTAGCGGTGATGACCTGCACGCCGTAGCGGCCGGTGAAATGATCAAAGGTGTGCACCAGACGGCCCGTGGCGCCGTGCAGCACGGCGGAGTGG
>CAYYVB010000222.1:2606-5809 GCA_964475035.1 uncultured Opitutaceae bacterium
GCGGAGTGGTGGCCGATCGCGCGCGTGAGCGGCGTGCCGGGACCGGCGGCGAGAGGGAAACGCCAGAGATGAACCTCGCGCGGATCACCGCGGCTGCCACGCACGACGATGGCACCACCGGATTCATGCAGGCCGATCAGGCCGCGGTAGGTGAAGCTGATCGGCGTAATCTCGCGCACCAACTGGCCGCTCGCCTCGCGCAATTCCACCTGCCACGCGCCGCGGCGCTCGGTGGTCCAGAGGAAGCGCGAACCGTCCGCCAGCCAGACAGGAAGTTCCGCTTCATTGTCGAGTTCGAGCCACGCAGGGTCAGTTTCGCGGAGGAGTTCGTTCACGGCTCCGCTGGCCGGGTCGACCGCGTAGAGGACTTGCTCGGTCTGCTCACGGTTCTGCACGAGGATGGTGGCCGGCGCGCGGGTGTTGGACCAGTCGACGCGCGTGACGTAGGGGTAGCGCGCGGCGTCCCAATCAATCCATGTGGTCGTGCCGCCGGTGCGGGCGATCAGGCCGAGGCGGACCTTGGCGTTGGGCGAGCCGGCTTTGGGGTAGGGGAAACTGGCGGGCTTTTCCTCTGGGTGCAGCGCGTTGGCGATGTAGCGCGTTTCGACCTCGGACTCGTCAGTCTGCTGATAGATCAGATGCGTGGAGTCGGGCGACCACCAGTATCCCTCGTGACGGTCCATTTCCTCCTGCGCCACGAATTCCGCGGTGCCGTGGCTGATGAACTGATTGGCGCCGTGAGTGAGTTGGGTCGCGGTGTTGGTTGCGAGTTCGACGACGTGCAACTCGCGTTCCCGCACCCCGGCGACAAAGCGGCCGTCCGGAGAGAATCGCGGGTCGATCCAGTTATCGCCGGGCAACTCGGTGAACTTCTGGTCGGCGCGGTTGATGAGATAGATCCGTCCGGAAAGCACCACAAGCAGACGGGTGCCGTCGCGTGCCATCTGGTAGGATGTGAAACCTTTCAATGACTGGCGCTGGCGCTCGCGCCTGGCCTTTTCCTCGGCGGTAAGATTTTCTGCCGCTCCGCCGAGCAATTGCTCCGGCGAGAGCAGTTCGCGCTCGATGCCGGTGGCGAGGGTGAACTCGTAGAGGCGGAGCGTCGGATCGCGTGGTGAAGTCGCACGGAGAAAAACCACGTGCGCTCCGTCAGGCGTGAATTTCGGCGAGAGCGGCCGGCCGAGCGTGAAGTTCCGTGTCTCGGCGGCGTCGACAAAATACTTCAACGCGTCGCTGTCCTCGGCCAAGCCAGCCGTCGTCGTGCAGGCGGCCAGCACGATGGCGGCCAGCGAAGAAAAGGGGTAACGCATGGGCAAAGTGAAAATCGACACCTCCCAAATGTCCATGTCGTTGCAGCCGCTTGGTCTCGGGAATTCCCTGAGACTGCATCAACTCGCCTCACTGAGAGGTTAGTTGCCGCCGCTGGTTTGCATTGGATGGAGAACTGATTGGAACTCCTGCCAAGAGGATCTACGCGCGCGCTTTCGAATCGAGCAGGAGTGTGACGGGGCCGTCGTTGACGAGTTCGACCTGCATCAACGCGCCAAATTCGCCAGTCTGGACCGGTGCACCGAACGCGGCAGCGAGCTGGGTTTGGAACTGCGCGTAGAGGCTGCGCGCGAGGTCGGGTGGGGCGGCGTCGTTGAAGGACGGGCGCGTGCCCTTGCGCGTGCTGGCGAAGAGCGTGAACTGGCTCACGAGCAAAATGCCGCCGCCGACTTCGGTGACGGAGCGGTTCATCAGGCCGGAGTCGTCGGCGAAGATGCGGAGCTTGGCGATTTTCTGCGCCAGCCAAGCGCCGTCCTCCGGTGTGTCCTCCGGCGCCACACCTTGGAGCAAGAGCAGTCCGCGGCCGATCTCACCGGTCACGCGTCCCTCGACCGTGACGCGGGCGGAAGAGACGCGCTGAAGGAGCACTCGCATGGCTCGTGGAAGGAACAAGGGTCAAGGAACAAGTAACAAGTGATCGGCCATCAAGGGCGTCGGCTTGATACTTGGTCCTTGTTACTTGCTCCTTCCCGCTGAGCTTCAGCTCAGCGGGACATGCGGCTCGACGTCGGCGTCGTAGTTCACGCCGGGAAGGCCGAAGCCGAAGAGTTTCAGGAATTCCGTGCGGTAGCCGGCGATATCGGTCAACTGCGCGAGGTTCTCAGTCGTGACCTGCGGCCAGATCGCGGCGACCTTCGCCTGCACGTCCGGGCGCATCTCCCAATCATCGACGCGCGCGCGGCCCTCGCTGTCGAGCTTGGGCTGATTGCCATTGTAGAGCTGCGTGGCGAACAGACGCTGCATCTGCTCGATGCAGCCCTCGTGCAGGCCCATTTCCTTCATGACCTTGTAGAGGATGGAAATGTAGAGCGGCACGACCGGGATGGCGGAACTCGCCTGCGTGACGAGCGCCTTGTTGACGGAGATGAAGGCGCGGCCGTTGCCGTGGGCCTTGAGTTGGGCGTCGATGGCGCGTGCGGCGCGCTCAAGGTCGATCTTGGCGCGGCCGATGGTGCCGTCTTTGTAGATCGGCCAGGTGTGGTGCGGCCCGATGTAGGAATACGCCATCGCGGTCGCGCCGGGCGCGAGGAGGTTGGCGTCGGCGAGGGCCTGCATCCACATCTCCCAGTCTTCGCCGCCCATGACGGCGATGGTGTCGGCCACGCCGGCCTCGTCGGCGGGCTGGATGGTGACCTCGCTCACGATGCCCTTGTCGGTGTCGACCGTCTTGTTCGTGTAGGGAGCGCCAAGCGGTTGGAGCGTCGATTTGTGGACGACGCCTGTCTTCGGGTGCGTGCGGCGCGGGGAGGCGAGCGAATAGACGACGAGGTCGATGGGACCCATGTCGCGCGCGATGATCGCGAGCGCCTGTTGCTTGATGTCGTCGGAGAAGGCGTCGCCGTTCAGGTTGGCGGCGTAGAGCCCAGCGGCGCGGGCGGCGTTGGTGAACGCGATGCTGTTATACCAGCCCGGCGTGGCGGGGCGGCCCTCCTCGGAGGGGCGCTCGAAGAAGATGCCGAGCGTCTTGGCGCCGGAGCCGAAGGCGGCGGTGATGCGCGAGGCGAGGCCGTAGCCGGTGGAGGAACCGACGACGAGGACGTTGCGCGGGCCGCCTTGGATCGGGCCCTTGGCCTTAACGTGATCGATCTGCTCCTGCACATGGGCGGCGCAGCCGGTGGGGTGCGCGGTCACGCAGACGAAGCCGCGGACCTTCG
>CAYYVB010000223.1:0-871 GCA_964475035.1 uncultured Opitutaceae bacterium
GGGGGTTCGAGTCCCCCCCTGAGCACCAATTTTCCTTCGCGCGGCGAAAGAAAATTGTCCGCCGAAACCTCGGCGAAGGCGGACCTCAATGACCGCTCGCAGGCTCGGCCTACTGCACCAGCTCCTGCACCAGCGGCTCCAGTTCCGGCCGCGTGGGCGTGAACTCGATCGCGGCGCGCAAGAGCTTCTCCGCCGCGGCGGCTTTCGTGTCGTCGTTCGCGTGCACCGTGCAGAGCAGCGTGCCGGGCTGCACGGGGTCGCCGATCTTGATCAAGTCCGAGAGGCCGACGGCGTGGTCGACCTTGTCCGTCACGGCCGCACGGCCGCCGCCAAGGGCCATGATGGCATGGCCGCATTTCAGCGCGTCGACGGCGCCGACGAAACCGCGCGCGTCCGCGCCAGCGCGGAGCTCGACCTTCTTCTTCGCGGTCGGCAGGAGCGAATAATCGTCCACCACGCGCGGATCGCCGCCTTGGGCGACGCACATCGCGCGGAATTTCTCCAAGGCGCGCCCGTCGGCGATGGCGGCTTCCATCTTCGCACGGGCATCGGCCTCGTCCTTCGCCACGCCGCCGAGGATGAGCATGTGGCCGGTGAGCGCGTAGGTGACTTCCATCAGGTCGGTGGGGCCGCGTCCTTTCAGGCACTCGATCGATTCGATGACCTCCGTCGTGTGCCCGGCGCAGCGGCCGAGCGGCTGGTTCATCGCGGTGAGGAGGGCGCGCACCGGTTTGCCGCCGGCGCGGCCGACGTCGACCATCGCCCGGGCGAGCGCGAGGGCGTCGGCCTTCTTCTTCATGAACGCGCCGCGCCCAAACTTCACGTCGAGCACGAGCGAATCGATGCCTTCGGCGAGCTTCTTGCTCATGAT
>CAYYVB010000223.1:881-5801 GCA_964475035.1 uncultured Opitutaceae bacterium
CCTGCGGGGTCTGGCCGATCATGGCGGCGCCGACCTGTTGCAGGATTGAGCGGAACTCCGGCACGCTGAGCATGACGCGGAAACCGGGAATCGACTCGAGCTTGTCGAGCGTGCCGCCGGTGTGGCCGAGGCCGCGGCCGGACATCATCGGCACAAGCACGCCGCAAGCGGCGGCGAGCGGGGCGAGGATGAGCGAGACCTTGTCGCCTACGCCGCCGGTGGAGTGCTTGTCGACCTTGGCGCCGGGCAGGTCGCGCAGGTCGATGACGTCGCCGGAACGCATCATCGCGTCGGTGAGCCAGGCGATTTCCTGCGCAGTGAGGCCGCGCCAGACGATGGCCATGAGGAGCGCCGTCGCTTGGTAATCGGCGAAGCGGCCGTCGACCACACCGCGGGCGAAGAACTCGATCTCCTCCTTTGTCAGTGTGCCGCCGTCGCGCTTCTTGATGATGATGTCCTGCGGGAAAAATCCGGGCTGACTCATGGCCCGTGACTCAATCGCGGGCGGCTTCGGGCGTCGAGGGGTTTTCCAAGGCCGCCCAGATCGCCGCGCGCTGCAGGCGATACCAGAGTGCAAGCCCGCCCTGGTAGAGCGAGCTGACTCCGACGAGCGCGACGCAGACGAGGAAATTCATCGTGCGCAGCAATAGATCGCGGTCGGTCTCGGGATCGAGACCGGCCTCGGTCATCTGCGTGATGATGTTCTCGCGAGCCGGGGCGGGAATCTCGGCCCAGTAGCTGGCGGCGTTGAAATGCTGCAACCGCCACAGTGCGTAGCCGACGATCACGGTGTAGAGGCAGGCCTGCGCGCCGATGAGCCAGGTGAGGCCGTCGGGTTCGCTCGACAGGAGTTTGCGCCCGCCGCTCCATTCCATCGCGCCGCAGACGATCGCTAGCGCGGCGAAGGCCGCGAAGACCCACGAGCCGCCGGCGAGGCTGAGGAGCAGGCTCACGCCCGAGCACACCATCACGCCGACGCTGTTCGCGCGCGAGAAGCGCAGCACGCGTTCGAGCTTGCGGGCGGGCAACACGGGAGGCGGGGAGGATTTTGTCATTTCCGAAACGGCCAAACTGGCTTGGCTGAGCAGACACGTCCCGCGCGATGTCGTCACGCTCCAAACCCACGCCGCAATTCCGCATCGAGTTCCCGCCGGAACTGCCGATCAGCGCGCGCGCGGACGAGATCATCGGCTTGCTGCTGAAACACCAGGTGATCGTGCTCGCCGGCGAGACCGGGTCGGGCAAGACGACGCAGATCCCCAAGATGGTCCTCGCCGCCGGCGGCGGCACCCGCGGCAAGATCGCCTGCACGCAGCCGCGCCGCGTCGCCGCGGCCTCCGTCTCGCGCCGCGTGGCCGAGGAACTCAATGTCCCGTGGGGCGAGGAGGTCGGTTGCAAGATCCGCTTCGCCGACCAGACCTCGCCGCGCACGGTCGTGAAGTTCATGACCGACGGCATGCTCCTCGCCGAACTGCAGGGCGACCCGGACCTGCGCGATTACGACGCCATCATCGTCGACGAGGCGCACGAGCGTTCGCTCAACATCGATTTCATCCTCGGCCATCTCCGCCGGCTGCGCCACCGCCGGCCCGACCTCAAAATTGTCATCACCTCCGCCACGATCGACACGCAGGCGTTTTCCGACGCCTTCGACGGTGCGCCAATCATCGAGGTCTCGGGGCGCACTTATCCGGTCGAGGTGATCTATGCGCCGCTGGAGGAGATGGGCGAAGCCGACGATGGCAGGGCGGGCAGTCCGTTGCCCGCCGGAAATCCACGGCGCGGCGTGGAGTCCGCGTCAAACCAATCGAATCGCAACGACGAGTTCACCTATCTCGACGGCGCGGTCGAGGCCGTGGAGCGCGTGCTGCGCGAGAGCGCGGACGGCGACATCCTCGTGTTCCTGCCGACCGAGCGCGACATCCGCGAAATCACCGACCTGCTCGAGGGCCGCCGGGCGCGCGCCGTTGAGGTCGTGCCGCTCTTCGGACGGTTGACCAACACCGAGCAACAACGCGTGTTTGCGCCCACGCAGCGACGCAAGGTCGTCGTCGCGACCAACATCGCCGAGACCTCGCTCACGATCCCCGGCATCCGCTTCGTCATCGACACCGGCCTCGCCCGCATCAGCCGCTACGTGCCGCAGAGCCGCACGCGCCGCCTCCCGGTAGAGCCGGTGGCACAGAGCAGCGCCGACCAGCGCAAGGGCCGCTGCGGCCGCGTCAGCAACGGCGTGTGCATCCGCCTCTACTCGGAGCAGGACTACAACGACCGTCCGCGATTCGCGCAGCCGGAGATCCAGCGCGCCAACCTCGCCGACGTCATCCTGCGCATGAAGGCCTTCGGCCTCGGCGACATCGAGGATTTCCCGTTCCTCAACGCGCCACCGGCGAAGGGCATCCGCGCGGGTTACGCGCTGCTGGAGGAACTCGGGGCGATCGTGAAGGGTGGGGCGGGCAGTCCCTTGCCCGCCGACGACGCGCGGCGCGGAACGGAGTCCGCGCCCTACCAGGATTACGAACTCACGCCGCTCGGCCGCGAGCTCGCGCACCTGCCGGTCGACCCGACGGTCGGACGCATGGTGTTGCAGGCGCGGAAGGAAAAATGCGTGCGCGAGGCGCTCGTCATCGCCGCGGCGCTCAGCATCCAGGACCCGCGCGAGCGTCCGCTCGAGGCGCAGCAGAAGGCCGATGCCGCGCATCGGCGCTTCACGCATCCCGACTCGGATTTCCTGACCCTCCTCGCGATCTGGGAGGCGTATCACGACGAGTTCGAGACGATGACGCTCGGCAAGCTGCGGAAGTTCTGCACGACGCATTACCTGTCGTTCCTGCGCATGCGCGAATGGCGCGATGTGCACGCGCAACTCGTCGACCTGATCGAGACGCGCGAGGGCTTCGAGGACAGCTCGGTCTATGACGGCGCCGGCGCCGACCCGCGTGACGCCGGCCGGGCCGCACGGCGCAAGGCCGCCGCCACGCCGGAAACGGTGCGCGACCTCACGATGGGCACGCCCGGCTACCGCGCGATCCACCGCGCCATCCTGACGGGGCTGCTCGGCAACATCGCCACGCGGCTCGACGACGGCACGTATCACGCCGCGCACGACCGCAAGGTCGCGGTGTTCCCCGGCTCGGCGCTCTTCGAGAAACCGCAGCGCGAAAAAGCCGTCGCCCCGCGCAAAGAGGGCCCGGCGAAGCCGAAGGTCGCGCGCTGGCTGATGGCCTCGGAAATCATGGAGACCGGACGCGTCTATGCGCGCACCTGCGCGCGCATCGACCCGCAGTGGGCGCTTGAGCTCGGCGCGCACCTGTTGCGCGTCGCGCACAGCGAGCCGTTCTGGAATCCCGACGCCGGCCGCGTGCTCGTGAAGGAGCGCCGCCGTCTCTACAACCTCGAGCTCGAGACGCGCGCCGTGGGCTACGGGAAGATCGACCCGCGGCACGCGACGGAGATCTTTATCCGCGAGGGACTCGTGGGCGACACGGTCACGTTCCCGCTCGATTTCATCGCGCACAACCGGCGCCTGCGCGAGAAGACCGAGAGCCTGCTTACGCGGATGCGCGCCGCGGGATACATGAACCTCGACGAGGCGCTGTATCGGTTCTACGCGCGGCGATTGCTCCCGGAGGAAGCCGAAGGCAGGACGGTCACTCCGCTGCCCGCCACCGACGTCCGGCGCGGAGCGGAGTCCGCGCCCTACCTTGGCGTCAGCAGCGTGCCGGAACTCGTGGACCTCGTGCGCCACCGCCGGATGACGGAGCCGAAATTCCTGTTTTTGTCCGAGGACGATTTCCGTCTGCCGGAGGACGAGACGCCGGATCCGGCGGCGTTCCCGGAGAACATGCCGCTCGAGAACCGCGCGCTCCCGCTCAACTACGCCTACAAGCCCGGGCAGGCGGACGACGGCGTCACGCTGCGCGTCTCGCCCGAGGAAGGCCGCGCGCTCTCGCCCGCCACGCTCGATTGGGCGGTGCCGGGTCATCTGCCGGAGAAGATTGAACTGCTGTTGAAGGCGCTGCCGAAGGAGCAGCGGCGCGCGCTCATCCCGCTGGCGGAGACGGCGCAGAAGCTCACCGCGGAACTCCGGCTGCTCGCCGCGCGCTCGCCGGCGCCGACCCTGGTGCAGGCGCTGGCGGAATGCCTCACGCAACGCCTCGGCGTGCGCATCGACCCGCGGCTCTGGGAAGGCAAACCACTGCCCGATCACCTGCGCGTGCGCGTCGAGGTGGTGGACCGGCGCGGTGCGGTGCTCGGCGCCGGCCGCGAGCTGGCGGAATTGCAGGCGCAGCTCGGCACGAAGCAACGCGAGGTGAGCCAGCGCGCGGCGAAGACCGACAACGCCGCGTGGCGCGCCGCGCGCGAGAAATGGGAGACGCCGCCGGCCGCCGAGTGGAAATTCGGGGATCTGCCCGCCTCGGTCGTCGTGACCGAGCAGGCCGGCGTGCCGGTGCTCGCGCATCCGGGTTTGTCCGCCGGCGAAGCGGGCGTGGCGGTGCGGTTGTTCGCGACGCCCGAGGAGGCGCGCGCCGCGACGCGTGCCGGTGCGCATCGGTTGCTGGAGTCGGCGCTGCGTTACGAGCTCGGCTGGTTGGAAAAGGATCTGCGCGACCTGCGGGCGCTCGGGGCGTTGACCGCGACGCTGGCGCCGCTCGATCAATTGCAGGCCGATGCGCTCGACGCGATCCGGCGGTGGGTGACGGATGGGGCGCGGATCGTGCTGGCGACGGACACGGACCGGCGCGGAACGGAGTCCGCGCCCTCCCTTACCCAGGCGGATTTCGAGCGTGCGGTGGGTGCGGCGAAGGCGGACCTGCGCGGGCTCGTGCCGCGACTGACGGATTTATTGCGCGAGATCCTCACGCTGCGCCTCGCGTTGCAGACGCACAAGACGCCGTATCCGGGGCTCGAGGGCGATCT
>CAYYVB010000224.1:0-5795 GCA_964475035.1 uncultured Opitutaceae bacterium
GCCTCGCCGTCAACGGCTTCATCAACGACCTCGCCCGCCAGTTCCCGATGGAATATTCGGTCGAACTGAAGCGCCTCATCGACCTCGAAATGGAAGGCTCCGTCGGCTGAACCATTTTATCTTTCTCTTTCCTCTTTCTCTTCATCTTTCTCTCCGGCACGGGGAGCAATGAAGCGGAGAAAAATCCGAGAGAAAGAGACAGATAAAGAGTAAGAAGAAAGACTCAGAACATGCCCTCTTCCGCTTCCACTTCCTCCACCGTCGTCGGCTCCTTCACGCCCGCCGCTTTCGAAGCCCACCTCGCCCGCGTCGCGCACCTGCCCGCGTGGTGGCTCGAGCGCAAACGCGCGGCCTATGCGCGCTTCGCCGCGCTGCCGATGCCCAAGCGCACCGACGAAGGCTGGCGCTTCTCCAACTTTGCCGCGCTCACACTCGATGGCTTCACCCTGCCCGAGCCGGTCAAACTCGCCGACACCCATCACACCGCGATGGATATCACCGGCGCCGGCACGCTCGCGCTCGCGAACCATCGCGTGATTCTCCACGAGCCAGTGGCCGCCGATTTGGCGCAAAAGGGCGTGATCTTCGCCTCGCTGCAGGACGCGTTGCTCAAGCACGGCGAACTCGTCCGCGCGCACCTGCTCACCCAGCCTTCGAAACTCGGCTCCGAGAAATTCGCCGCGTTGCACGAGGCATTCCTTGAGGACGGCGCATTCATCTACGTGCCGAAAAACACCGAAGTCGCCGTCCCGTTCGGCATCTTCCACTATGCCGCGAACTCCGGCACTGCGCTCTTCCCGCACACGCTCGTCGTCGCCGAGGAGAACGCCAGGGTCACCGTCGCCGATTTCTTCCGTTCCGCCAATGCCGGCGAGCGGCAGTTCATCTGCGGCGGCAACGATTTGTTCGCCGCCCACGGCGCACAGCTCACCTACATCGCCATGCAGGACTGGAGCCGTGACGCCCTCTCGCTCCAATTCAACGCCACCGTCGCGCGCCGCGACGCCCGTGTCCTCTCGGTCAATCTCCACGCCGGTGCGCGCCAGGCCCGCCATGAGAGCTATTCCCAGCTCCAGGCGCCCGGCGCGCACTCGGAGATGCTCGCACTCACCATCGCGCACGGCACCCAGGAATTCGACCAGCGCACACTCCAGATCCACCAGGCGCCCAACACCTCCTCGAACCTCCTCTACAAGAACGCGCTCCTCGACACCGCGAAAACCATCTTCTCCGGCCTCATCGTCGTCGATCCCGATGCCCAGAAGACCGACGCCTACCAGAGCAACCGCAACCTGATGCTCTCCGACGACGCCGAGGCGCACTCGCTCCCCGGCCTCGAGATTCAGGCCAACGACGTCCGTTGCACGCACGGCGCCACCTCCGCCCGCATCCCCGCAGAGCAGGAGTTCTACCTCCAGTCCCGCGGCATCGCCAAGGCGCAGGCCGACGAGCTGCTCGTCTTCGGCTTCTTCGAGGAAGTCCTCGGCAAGATCGAGAACCAGGAACTCCACGACCGTCTCAGCGAAATCATCCGCAGCAAATTCAAGGAGTGACCTCCCGCGAATCACGCGAATCGGCGCAAAATCCGTTCGCGCCGATTCGCCGAAATTCGCGGGCCACCTGATTTGATGGGTCGCGCGGGGACCGAGCCCGGTGGCTCGCCGGCCGGGTTGACCTATTTCCCTGCGACGGAGCGCCGACGCCGGACGAAGGCCGCGCCCAACGCGAGCAGGCCGGCGAGCGCCGCATAGGTCGAAGGCTCGGGGACGGCGACGATGAGGATCTCATGCAGGCCGCCGCTATGACCGGTGGAGTCATCGACCCCGCGGTAGGAATCGAAGGTGAAGCTCACGTAGCGGTAAGCGTTGCCGCCGGTGTCGAGTCCGTTGGCCGACGTATAATAGTTTGCCGCTGGAGGGTTGTCGGAGGAGAATGGTAGAATTCCCGAGAGAATCGTAACGCCAGAGACAAGATTGTAACCCGTGGTAATGTCGACGAAGCTCACGCTGTTCGAGGCTTGGATGCGGAAATCCTTGGTCGAACGATCCATGCTTTCCCAGTTGTGAGTGTTGAACAGGACGATCTCACCGATCTGATAGGCCGCTCCCAGATCGATCACGAAGTAGCTGGAGGCCAGTCCATCAGGTCCAATCCAATAATTGTTGCGCAATTCAGTCTCGATTTCGGGCGGCCCCGCTTGTTCGTCGACGGCAAGCGACGCTGGATTGCTGCCCGTGTTATAGGTGCCGCCACCGTAGCTAGGTCCTCCGCCGATCACGCTGGCGGAGTTGAGGATGATCTGCTGGCCGAAAACGGGGAGGGTCATGAGCATCAAAGCCGCAGCAAATCGGATCGGCATCATGGAAGACTTCATAGGGGATTTCGGATTGGGCAGCGGAGCAGGCTGCGCACCTGAGCTAGACGCGGGTTCCGTTCATTCGAGCGCGATTGCACGAAACGGGAAAAGGAATGCACGAATCGGCCAGGACCGACCGATCACCTCCGGTCAGCGAGGTCGATCCGGACAGCCATGCCGGAACCAAAGATGTGGGGATAAGCCGCCAGAGCAGAACGAATGCGGGCGGCAGCGGCGCGGCCGAGCGAGAAGGGCGCGCCGATCGATTCAAGGGTCAACATCGCCACGTCGCGGGAGCAGATGTTCAGGGCGCGGATGCGGGCCAGGTTGACGATGAGCGAACGATCCACGCGCAGGAATTCCCTCTCGGGCAACTGCGCCGCCCACGAGTTGATACCGCGGAGGATGAACATCGCCGGTTCCTTCGCGAGGTAGACCCGCGTGTAATGGCCCTCGGCCGACACGGCGGCGATCTCAGTCAGCGGAACGCGGCGCAGGCGGGCGCCGTCCCGGAGGATGAGCGTCTCATGCGCGGCCAGCGTCCCGGCGATGTCCGGCGCGGCGGGCTCGCGACCCTGGCAGACGCGGACCAGCGCGGCGGCCAGACGCTCGGGCGAGATGGGCTTCAGCAGATAATCCACCGCGCTGACGGTGAAGGCGCGGACGGCGAACGCGTCGTGCGCCGTGGTGAACACGATCGCCGGCGGCGGGGCCGGCAGCAAAGGGAGCAAGTCAAAGCCCGACGCGGGCGGCATCTGCACGTCGAGCAGGATGAGCGCGGGACGTTCGCTCGCCGCGAGCGCCGCGGCCTGCGGGACGCTGGCAGCTTCGCCCACGACAGACACCTCCGGATGCGCGGCGAGCAGGGCGCGCAGGCGCTTACGTGCGAGGCGCTCGTCGTCGACGATGAGGGTGCGCAGCGGCGTTTTCATGCGGGATTCGCCGCCACGGGCAGGAAGAGAGCCACGCGCACGCCGCCCTCGGGGAAGGTGATGTCCACGCGGGCCTCGGGACCGCAGAGGAGCGCGAGCCGGCGGCGGAGGTTGCTCAGGCCGATGCCGGTCGAGCGCGTGGCGGTGGGATCGGGCTGGACCCAATGGCCGGAATTCTCGACCGCCGCGGCCAGGACGCCTTGTTGCACCGTCGCGCTTACGTGCACGCGCAGCGGATGCGGACTGGTCTGCAGCCCGTATTTGATCGCGTTCTCCACCAAGGGAAGCAGCAGCGAGTTCGGCACGTGGGTGTCGCGGGCCCCGGCGCCGAGGTCGATCTTCCAGTCGAGCCGCTCCTCGAAGCGCGAGCGCTCGACCTTGAGGTAGTTCTCGATCGCATCGACCTCCGCGCCGAGCGGGCCGAAATGCTCCTGCTGCCGGAGCGAGAAACGCAGCAGCTCGGAGAGGTTGAGCGTGATCGCCTTCACGCGCGCGGGATTGTCGTCCGCCTCGGCCAGGATGGAGTTGAGCGCGTTGAAGAGGAAATGCGGGTTGAGCTGCGCGCGCAGGACCTGCAGCTCGGCATCGCGCGCCGCGAGCTGGGCCTGGGCCAACCGCAGGTCGCGGTCGCGCAACTCGAAGAAGAAGCGCAGGGAAAGATAGAGCGCGCTCCAAGCCGCATAGAGGCAGAACCGCCCGATCCCGGCGGCGATGTGGATCCGGCTCGGCGGCACGAGCCCCGCAATCGCCTGCACCGCCCAGCGCAAGGTCTCCATGATGACCAAATCCGCCGCCGTGGCGGCGAGCGAGAGCACCACGATCTGGGTTCCGTGCCGGCGCAGGGAAAAATCCGTCCAGGCCCAGCGGCGGTAGATGCGGGCGAGACCGAGCGTGAGGCCGAAGCCCACCGCCTGGCGGAACACCGCGTTGAAGACCGCCCCATACACATCGTAAGCCAGCATGCCCGCCGCCGTGAAAATGGGGATGAGCGCGATCCAGCCACCGATTTGCAGCGTCCAAAAAAGCCGCTCGCGGGATGGGGTGGAGGCGAACATCCCCTGAGCACTGGCGCAGCGCCCCCGACCCGGCGACACCAAATCCGCCCCGCGCACCTGCGGGCGGAAATTCCACCCCATCCGCCTCGCCGGCTTGTGCCGGAGCCAAATCCGGGTTTGATAGGGGCTCCCGACATGACCAACCGCGAACGCACCCTCTCCCGCGACGTAGTCGCGCATCAGATTCCCTCCGGCGACAAGCACACGCTCACCGCCGGCGAGACCGTGATGATCCATCAGGTCCTCGGCGGCAGCTACACCGTGCAGACCGGCTTCGGCCTCTACCGCATCAACGGCGCCGACGCCGACGCGCTCGGCGAGCAGGTGCAGACCGCCAGCGTCGCCGCCGCGCCCACCGCCGACGGCGCGCCCGACCCGGAGCAGATCTGGGCACAGCTCCGCCAAGTCTTCGACCCCGAGATCCCGGTCAACATCGTCGACCTCGGCCTCATCTACTCGATGGACGTCGCGAAGCAGGACGACGGCAGCCACAAGGTCGACGTCGCGATGACGCTCACCGCCCCCGGTTGCGGCATGGGTCCGGTCATCGCCGAGGACGCCAAGTCGAAGATCCTCCTTGTCCCCGGCGTCGCTGCCGCCGACGTGCGCATCACCTGGGAACCACCTTGGAACCAGAGCATGATCAGCGAAGAGGGAAAGATGAAGCTCGGCCTGATCTGAGCCTCCGCACAGGTTGCGGCACGAGGCGGGTGAACGTCACCCGCCTTTTTTGTGCCCGTCTGCCTCGCGAGCCGACAAACCCCTTTACGCGGGCGCCTCGTCTCTGATACAGCCGCGGCCATGGCATCCCGTTTCGCCGCCGCCACGATGATGCTGCTCGCGTTTGCCGGCCTCCGCGCTGATGACGCTTCCGCTCCGCTTTCCCCCGACTACACGGCCGCACTGACCAGAATCAGCGAACCCGGTGGCGAGGCCGCGGTGGACACCGCCGTGGCGATGCGTAAGAGCGAGGGCCTTGATGAGACGCGGGCGAAAATCGCGGTCCGCCGCGATCTCGCGGCCCTCTACGCCCGCCAGCAGCAATGGGCCAATGCCGCGGCGCAGGGCGCACTCGCGGTCAGCCTCGCCGAGGTGCTCGGCGATCCGAAGCTCTTCGCCGCTGCGCTGATCGATCAAGCCCGCTATCTGCGTGAATCCAACGATCCGCGCCGCGTCCTCGTTGTGCTCGACCGCGCGGGACGGATCATCGCCGCCCTCGACCGGCCCGGCGACCTGCTGGATCCGCTGCTCCTGCGCGCCGAGCTTCTTTTTGAACTCCAGATGGAGAAGGAAAAGGAGGCCGCCTATGAGCACCTGCTCTCCCACCCGAATGTGGACCTGCTGCGCGTCGAGCTGCATCGAGCGCAGCACACCCAGCCGGCTCGACTCGGCACCACATACCCGAATCGATGGGAACGGATCCTCACGCTGGCCCGCGAGGCCGGCCGCCAG
>CAYYVB010000225.1:0-5787 GCA_964475035.1 uncultured Opitutaceae bacterium
CGCTCGGCGCCTCGCGCCTCTCCGAACGATTGGGACCGCGGATGCAAGCCATTGCGTGGGCCGCGGCCTTCCTGCTCATCGTGCTCAACGGCCGGCACTGGTCCCTTTCCCTCGGCGCACATCTGGCCGGCCGGCACGAGCGGATCTATCCGGCCGCACTCGCCCTGATCGAGCGCGAGGTGCCGGCGCGATCGGTCGTCCTCTGCATGCAGGTCAGCGGCATGCTGCACTTCGCCACCGACCACACGATCGTGCGCTGGGAGCAGGTGCCCGGCGTCTGGCCCGAGGTGAAGGCGGCGGCGGCGGCCGCGGGCCGGCCCGTTTATGCGGCGCTTTTCTCCTACGAGGTTCAGGACGGTTTCGCCCAGCGTGTGCCGGGACCGTGGAGAAAAATCGCCGAGCACGAGGTCTTCTCGCTCTGGCAACTCGACCCGGCCGCGCCCTGACATGCTTCTCTTCGACGCCACCCACACGAGCCACACGCGCGCGCAGACCGGCATCCAACGCGTCGTGCGGGCGCTGCACGCCGAGCTGGCCGCGGCGGGCGGGGGGCGCGCGGTGTGCTTCGATCCGCATCTGCACGCCTGGCGCGGACTGGACGCGACGGAACTCGCCACGCTCGGCGACCGCACCGGCGCGGGAAAATCACGCGGGGCGAAGTGGACGCTCACGCAGAAACTCGCCGGCCGCGTGCGCCGCCTCGCGGGCCGCCGGCCGCACCTCGGCGAAGCCGACGGGCTGGTCTGCCCCGAATTGTTTTCGCCCAAGGTCGCGGCGCACCTGCCGGAACTCTTCGCCCGCGCGCGCGGGCCGCGCGTGGCGTTGTTCCACGACGCGATCGCGCTGCGCTTTCCCGAACTCACACCGTCCGCCACGGTGGCGCGGATGCCGGCCTACCTGCGCGAGCTCGCGCAGTTCGACGGCGTGGCGGCGATCTCCGAGGACTCGGCGCGGACATTGCGGGATTTCTGGCAGTGGCTCGGACTGGAGAATCCGCCGTCCGTGCAGGCGATCCCGCTCGGGCTGGAGCCGATTCCGGTCACGACGGCGACGGCGAGCGAGGGCGAAGTTCCGCGCGTGCTCTGCGTCAGCACGATCGAAGGCCGCAAGAATCACCGCGCGCTCCTCGACGCCGCCGAGGCGCTGTGGCGCGCGGGCGCGCGCTTCGAGCTCGAGCTGATCGGTATGCCGCGCGCCGACACGGGCGCGGCGGCGCTGGCGCTCATCCGCGAGCTGCAGGCGGCGGGGCGGCCGTTGCATTATCACGGCGTCGTGAGCGAAGCGGCGTTGCATGCGGCGTATGCGCGCGCGGCGTTCACGGTCTATCCGTCGCTGATGGAAGGTTTCGGCCTGCCGGTGCTGGAAAGCCTGCAACACGGGCGTCCCTGCGTCTGTCTCGGCACGGGTGCGCTCGGCGAGGCGGCGCGCGGCGGCGGCGTGCGAACGGTGCAGTCGGTGGACGCCGCGACGCTCGAGCGCACGATCGGAGGATTGCTGGCCGAGCCGGCGGCTTGCCGGGCGCTCGCCGCAGAGGCGCAGGCGCGCAAGTTCCGCTCGTGGAAGGATTACACGCACGACCTGCGGGCGTGGATGGCGACGCTGCCGCGCCGGGCCTGACGGACGGGCTTTGCGGTTGCCAAGGCCGGCGATTCCACGCGTAGTCGCGTGCTCCGTCCCAATGGCCCTGTCCCTCTTCACCAAGACCAAGAAACCCATCATCGAACGCGCGAAGGATGACTACGCGACGAAGATGCGGCTCAAATACAAGCCCTACTACCACACGATGGAGGCGCAGAAGGGCACGCGCATCCAGCTCCAGGGCCGCGAAATGGTCATGCTCTCGAGCAACGACTACCTTGGCCTCTCCTTCCACCCGAAGGTCATGGAGGCCTGCGGCGAGGCGGTGAAGACCTGGGGCACGAGCACGACCGGCGCGCGCATCTCGAACGGTTCCCGCGCCTACCACACGGCGCTCGAGGAAAAACTCGCCGTCTTCCTCGGCCGCGAAGCCTGCCACATCAGCGTCGCCGGCTATGTCTCCTGCTGCTCCGCCGTCGCCAGCTTCGCGCAGAAGGGTGACACGATCGTCGCCGACAAGAACATCCACTCCTGCCTCTGGGATGGCGTCCGTCTCTCGATGGCCGCCGTCGAGCGCTTCAGCCACAACAATCCCGAGGACCTGCGCCAGGTGCTGAAGACGATCCCTTTCAACACCCCGAAGATGCTCGTCGTCGAGGGCGTGTATTCGATGGAGGGCCACATCTGCCGCCTGCCCGAGATCGCACCGCTCGCCGAGGAGGCCGGCTGCTTCACCGTGCTCGACGACGCGCACGGCTTCGGCGTGCTCGGCCGGCAGGGCCGCGGCACGGTCGACCACTTCAAGCTCAACGACAAGGTCGACCTCATCTGCGGCTCCATGTCGAAGGCGCTCGCCAGCACCGGCGGCTTCGTCTCGGGCAGCCGCGACCTCATCGAGTATCTCCGCACCAACTCTAAGCAGACCCTCTTCAGCGCCGCCATCAGCCCGAGCATGGCCGCCACCGCCTCCGCCTCGCTCGACATCATGCAGAGCGAGCCGCAGCACCTCGAGCGTCTCTGGCGCAACACCAAGCGTTACCGCGAAATGCTCAAGGGCCTTGGCCTCGACACTTGGGAGAGCGAAACGCCGGCCGTGCCGATCGTCCTCGGCTCGAAGGAACTCGTCTACCGCTTCTGGCAGGCGCTGCTCGACAAGGGCGTGTTCACCGTCATGTCGATCGCCCCGGCCGTGCCGCCGGGCAAGGATCTCATCCGCACCGCCGTCTCCGCGCTGCACAGCGACGAGGATCTCGAGAAGATCCACGCCGCGATGTCGCACGCGGTGAAGCAGCTCTGAGAACCGCCGCGCGCCGGATCGCGGCCGTGGTCTGTCCGGCGTGATTCGGACGTTGGTTGGGCGAGCGTCGCACCCTGAGGCCGGCTGAAGCCGGCCCTACCTCAGGCCGGAACGCAGCGTCTGCGCGGTGCCGTGCCACGTCGGCAGCGGCCGCTGGGCGGCGGCGGTGCGCAATCGCTGCTGCTGCGCCGCCGCGCCGAGCAAGCCGCCGAGCTTGGCCACCCAGTCGTCCGCGTCGTTCACGCGCGCCAGCACGCAACCGCCGTCGGCGGCATTCTCGCGCAACACCGGCAGGTCGCTGGCGACGCAGGGCACGCCGCGCCAGAGCGCCTCGAGCAGCGGCAGGCCGCAGCCCTCGGCGAGGGTCGGAAACACGACGGCGGTGGCGTCGCGGTAGAGCCGTTGCAAGGTCGCATCCTGCGCGGCGCCGTGCAGGTGCAGCCGCGGCTCGCGCTTCGCCGCCGCGCGCAAGGCCCGCTCGAGCGGCGCGCCGAAATGCGGATTCACGCGTCCGACGACGTGCAGGTCGAAATCGTGCCCGTCGCGCCAGAGCCGTTGCGCCACCTCCAGCAGGAAACCCTGGTTTTTGCGCGGCTCGATGATGCCGACGCAGAGCAGCGACGGCCGCGGCGGCGGCGGGGTCGCCTTCGCCCGCGGCGCGCGGTCGAAATCCGCCCCCAGCGCCAGCACCTCTACGCGGGCGCGCGGGTCGACGCCTTGCCAGCGCCAGAAGCCGAGCAGGTCCTGCCGGCTCGCCTCCGACACGGCCCACACGCGGTCGAATCCGGCGAGCAATTTCAGGTAATCCGGATGCCGCTGCACACTCTGTGGCCAGGTGATGTGCGGGAACCGCAGCGGGATCGCGTCGTGGAACACGGCCGCGAGCCGGCACGGACGCGCCGCCAGCCACTCGGCGAAACCCGGACGCTCGGCGCGGCTGAAGAGTTCGACCGTCAGCCACCAATCCGTCGGATGGATCGATACGACCTTGCCACCTGCGTCGAGCCACGCACGCCGCCCGCCGTGCCAATGCACCGGCTGCGCGCTGCGGCCGAGTTCGTCGCGCAGGCGCTCGCTCACGCGCACGAGGCCGGAACGATGGCCGGAATCAGCGAGCTTGGTGACGTCGAAGAAGATCATGCACGCTCCCCCACCGCAGCCGCGAAGCAGGCGGCCAGCCGCGCGGTGTTGCGCCGCGCATCGTAGTTCTCCTCCACCCACCCGCGCGCCGCGGTGCGCAGGCGTTCGGCGAGCGCGTCGTCCGCCGCGAGCCGTTCCAGCGCGATCCGCCAGGCCAGCGGCAGATCGACGTCGGCGACGAGGCCCGTGCGCTCCTGCTGCACGGCCTCGGTCGTGGCCGAGACGGGCGAGCTGACGACCAACACGCCGGCGGACATGGCTTCGGGGATGACGTTCGGCAACCCGTCGCGGTCGCCGCTCGGCGCGACGACGCCCGTGTGCAGCAGCACGTCGGCCCAAGCGAGTTCGGCCCACACCTTATCCGACGGGAGCGCGCCGAGAAACTGCACGCGTTCCTGCAAACGCAGCTCGAGCGCCAGAGCGATCAGCTCCGCGCGCAACGGTCCGTCACCGACGAGCCGCGCCTCGAAGGGAACGCCCGCGTCGCGCAGCTCGGCGAGGATGCGCAGCTGATGATCGAGTCCCTTCTTCGGCACGAGCCGGGCGATGGTGAGCAACCGGACCGGCCGGCGCGGCGCGGGACGGAGCGGCTTGAAAGGCGGAAACTCCGCGAGACCGCGGCGGATGACGTGGATTTTTTCCGGCGCGAGGCCGCGCTCGACGAGCAGACGCCGGCCCGCGTCCGTCGACGTGTGCACGAAGCGCGCGAGGCGCAATTTCTCCATCAGCCACCAATCGCCGCCGTGTTCGTAGAGATCGTAGGCATGGGCGCCGGTGCTGAAGGGAATCCCGAGGATGCGCCAGAGCAGCCAGCCCGCCGTCGCCGGCGCGCCGGCCCATGCGCCGTGCACGAGGTCGGGTGGATCGCGGCGGAATTCGCGGTAGAAGCAGCCTGCGAAGCCGGCGCCGAGCATGTTCTCCCAGAAGTTCAGCCACGACGGCGGCGCACGCATGATGACGCCCTCGAAGAGGTCGCGCACGATGCGGGGGCGGCGGAGGCAGTTCCACGGGATGATGAAGAGGAACAGCGGCACGAGCCCCCAGAGATTGAAGCGCCTCACGCGCCGGCCGCGGAACTCGCCGCCGCCGCCCCAGAGCGAGTAGAGCCGCACGTCGAGACCCCGGTCGAGCAGCGCCGCCACGTCGCGTTGCAGGAAAGTCTCCGAGGTCTTCGGAAACGTGGTGAAGAGAAAGGCGATTTTCAGCGGACGCGACGGCACGGTCGGTGTCGAGGTAGCCACGAAGACGCCCGCAGGGACACAAAAAAGTCGCCGAGGGGACGCGTCCGCGAAGGCCGCTCAGTTTCGCTTCGGCGGGAAAGGGCGGGCGCGGAGCTTGGTGCCGCTGACTTCCTGGGCGAGATCGACCAGCTCCTCCACGACGTGGGTCGGGTTTTCCTCGTAACGGAGATCGAGAAAGCGGCGGCGGAGGAGCTCGTAGGCGCGGCGGTCGTCCATCCAGCGGGCGAGGATCGCGGCGAAGTCGTCGGCACTCGCGATCAGCTCGGCCGCCTCGGCGTTGCGGAAGAATTTCACCGTCAATTCCTCCTGCGGCATGATGCCGCCGATCGCGTTGAAGATGATCGGGCAGGAGAAATGCAGCGCCTTCGCGCTCGTCGTGGTGCCGCCGCGGGTGACGATGGCATCGCTGACCTGCAGGAGCAGGTGCACTTCCTCGGAAAAGCCGTCGACAAAACACTCGAGCTGCGGGTGCTCGGCGCGCCAGTGCAGGACCTCGTTGTAGCTCTCGCGGTTGCGGCCGCAGATGACGAT
>CAYYVB010000226.1:0-5783 GCA_964475035.1 uncultured Opitutaceae bacterium
CCTGCTTGACCTCGTTGAGCACGGCCTTGAGGCGCTCCTCGAACTCGCCGCGGTATTTCGCGCCGGCGATGAGCGCGCCCATGTCGAGGGCGAAGACGGTCTTGTCCTTCAGGCCCTCGGGCACGTCGCCGCGGAGGATGCGCTGGGCGAGGCCCTCGACGATGGCGGTCTTGCCGACGCCGGGTTCGCCGATGAGGACGGGGTTGTTCTTGGTCTTGCGCGAGAGGATGCGGATGGCGCGGCGGATCTCGGCGTCGCGGCCGATGACGGGGTCGAGCTTGCCCTTGCGCGCCTGGGCGACGAGGTCGACGCCGTATTTTTCGAGGGCGTTGTAGGTGGTCTCGGGGTTGTCCGAGGTGACGCGCTGGCTGCCGCGGAGGGCGGCGAGCTCCTTGAGCACGCGGGCGCGGTCGAGGCCGAAGCTGGCGAAATACTTCGCGAGGGCGGGCGGCTTGCCGACCTGCATGAGCGCGAGGAGGAGGTGCTCGACGCTGGTGAACTCGTCCTTGAGGGCGTCGCGCTCGGCCTCGGCGCGGGTGAGGACCTCGTTGAGGGCCTGCGTGACGTAGATCTTCGAGACGTCGACGGCGCCGCTGACCTTGGGCACGCGGTCGAGTTCGCGTTCGGCGGCGAGCTGGAGGGCGCTGGCGGTGAGGCCGAGTTTCTCGGCGAGCGCGGGCACGATGCCGCCCTCCTGGGCGAGGAGCGCGGCGAGCAGGTGCCAGGTGTCGACCTCGTTGTGCGAGCGACGGCGGGCTTCGTTCTGCGCCTCCTGCACGGCTTGGCGCGACATGACGGTCATCTTTTGCGGATCCATGGTGGTCTCTCCCGCGGCCAGTGTGCATCCGGCGTTCCAAGTTCGCAAATGCCCAACTCGCTCTGGCGCCGACGCCGCCGCCGGCGCGCCGTGGGACAAGGTGCGCCGCGGCGTGCCATCGGACGCGCCAAAGCGCCCACCCGCCCGCAAGGCACGCGCAGCCTTGGGCAAGCCCGGCTGAGCCGCCGTCCGGGGGCCGCCGCATAATGTCGTCACCCCGCCGCCGCCTCGCTTTCACCCCACCCCGCCCGCCGCGCCGCCGATGAACCTCACGACGAACTACCTCGGTTTGCAGTTGAAACATCCCATCATGCCCGGGGCGTCGCCGCTCACGAACCGCCTCGGCATCATCCGCGAGCTCGAGGACGCCGGCGCCTCGGCCATCGTGCTCGCCTCGCTCTTCGAGGAACAGGTCCGCCTCACGCAAAGCGAACGCCTCAAGCTCGAGAACCGCCACGCCGAGACGGACGCGCACGAGGATTCGCTGATCGAGGGCTCCGACGCCTACGCCTTCGGGCCCGACGAATACCTCGAGCACATCTACCGCGCCAAGCTGGCCGTCGACATCCCCGTCATCGCGTCGCTCAACGCCCGCACGCCCACCACGTGGGTCGACTTCGCCCGCAGCGTGCAACAGGCCGGCGCCGACGCCATCGAGCTCAACCTCTACTTTCTCCCGACCGACCCCGACACGACCGCCGCCGAGATCGAGACACGCATGTTGGAGATCGTCACCAGCGTGCGCGAGACGAGCAGCCTGCCGCTGGCGGTGAAGCTCTCGCCGTTCTTCTCGTCGTTGCCGAACTTCGTGCAACGGCTCCATCGCGCCGGCGTGAAGAGCGTCGTCCTCTTCAACCGCTTCTACCAACCGGACATCAACGTCCGCTTCCGCGAGGTCGCGCCGAAGCTCGAGCTCTCGGACTCCTCCGAGCTCCTGCTCCGCCTGCGCTGGCTCGCCATCCTCAGCGGACGCGTGCCGGTCGACCTCGCCGTCACCGGTGGCGTGCACACGCCGAACGACGTCATCAAGTCCGTCCTCGCCGGCGCCGACAGCGTCCAAGTCGTCTCCGCCCTGCTCCGCTACGGCCCGCAGCACCTGCGCTCGCTCGTGAACGGCCTGAAGAATTACCTCGAGGAACACCACTTCCGCTCGCTCAGCGAACTCCGCGGCAAGCTCAACCTCGCCAACAGCGCCAACCCCGAAGCCTACGAGCGCGCGAACTACGTGCACTCGCTGCTGTTCTGGGACCGGTAAGTAGCGCAGGCGTCCCGCCTGCAAGATTCAAGCAGGCGGGACGCCTGCGCTACTCCGGGCCCTCCCCGTTTGACTCGCGCCCGCCGCCGAGCACGCTGCCGGGCAGATGGCAGATTTCCTCACCGACCAGAAAGTCACGCAACGCGCCTACCTCGTGGGCCTCCAGACGCCCAAGATGACGGTAGGCGAAGGCGCCGAGCTGCTCGGCGAACTCGAGGAACTCGTCCAGAACCTCGGCATCGAGATCGTGCACCATACGCTCGTGAACCTCCGCGAGCCGCAGCCGAAATTCCTTCTCGGCTCCGGCAAGGCCGCCGAACTCATCCGCGAGGCCAAGGAACTCGGCGCCGACGTCATCGTCGTCGACGAGGAACTCTCCCCCGCCCAACAGCGCAACTGGGAGGCCGAGTCCGGCCTCGCCGTCATCGACCGCCAGGAAGTCATCCTCGAGATCTTCGCCGACCGCGCGCAGACCCGCGAGGCCGTCCTCCAGGTCGCGCTCGCGCGCATGGAGTATTCGCTCCCCCGCCTCAAACGCGCCTGGACCCACCTTTCGCGCCAGCGCGGCAAGGGTGCCATGGGCGGCGAAGGCGAGACGCAACTGGAGCAGGACCGCCGCCTCGTGCGCGACCGCATCGCCCACCTCAAGAGCGAGCTCGACCACGTCCTCCAGCAACGCGAGGTGCAGCGCCGCAAACGCATGCGCAAGCCCGTGCCCGGCGCCGCCATCGTCGGCTACACCAACGCCGGCAAATCCTCGCTCCTCAACCAGCTTACCGGCGCGCACGTCCTCGCCGCCGACAAACTCTTCGCGACGCTCGACCCCACCACGCGCCAGCTCGCACTGCCCGACGGCCGCACGCTGCTCATGACCGACACCGTGGGCTTCATCCGCCGCCTGCCGCACCGCCTCGTCGAGGCGTTCAAGGCTACGCTCGAGGAGGTCGTCGTCTCCGACTTCATCATCCACCTGCTCGACGCCGCCAACCCGAACGTCGAGCACCACTTCGCCACGACGATGGACGTGCTCCGCGAGCTCGGGGCCGGCGACAAGACGATGATCACCGTCTTCAACAAGATCGACGCCGCCGACCCGCAGGCCCTCGCGCTCCTCCGCGCGCGCCATCCCGCCGCGCTCTTCATCAGCGTGCGCACCGGCGCCGGCCTCGACCGCCTCCTCGCGCGCTGCGCCGAGCTGGCGATCGACGACCACCTCTCTGCCGAGCTGCTCATCCCGCACCATCGTTACGACATCGTCGGAAAACTCCATCAGCTCGGCACCGTGCGCGAGCAGGAGACGCGCGACGACGGCGTGCTGATCCGCGGCCGGTTCCCGCTGAAGCACCGCGCAATCTTCGAGCCCTTCGTGCACGTCCCCGCGCCCGCGCCGGCCGCCAAGCCCCGCAAGGCGCCCGCAAAAAAATCCCCCGCCCGCGCGAAGTGAGCGGCGAGACCCGCGGGAGTTTGTAATATAATACGTTACAAACCGGCGAAGGCGGATCCGTCCGTAGCAGCCGACGTAAGTCGGCTGAGAACGCGGCCTGAGCCGCCCTCGCCCATTTCGGTGGCGCGCTCGCGTGCAACGTGGCGTGCAAACGCGCAACCTGCCTCGGCGAACGTCATTCGACTCCGCACGAATCGCCTCTTCCTGGAGGGCTCGGCTACTGCCGAGCCGCGAACGTCATTTCCCGCCTCGCCGCCCGTTTCGGCGCGGCAGTAGCCGCGCCCTCCACCAAGCGACCAGGTCATTGCCGGACCTACTCAGACTCGCGTGCGTTTTTCCCCACCCGATCCCAGCCGTCTTACGACGGCTGCTACATCACACCGCGGCCCTTACTCCGCGCCGCCGGTCTCGAGCCACCGCACAGCGTGGCGGACGAGGGCGGTCATGTCGGGGAGGCCGAGCTTGCCCTTGATGTTGGCGCGGTGGACGTCGACGGTCTTCGTGCTCAACCCGAGCTGTGCGGCAATGTCGTGCGTGCTCTTGCCGTGGCCGATGAGCTGGAAGATCTCAAACTCGCGGTCCGTGAGCTTCGCGATCGGCGAACTCGACCCGCGCGGGCGTCCGGCGGACAGATTCTCGAGCAACCGCGCCGAGAGTTTTGCGCTGACGTAGATCTGCCCCGCCAGCACCTGCCGCAACGCCGCGAGGAGGGCCTCGCCGCCGGCTTCCTTCATGATGTAGCCGCGCGCGCCGGCGCGGAGCATGCGCTCGGCATAGATCGACTCGTCGTGCATCGAGATGACGAGCACAGGCAGCGAGGGATACAGCGCGAGCATGTCCTTGACGAACTCCACGCCGCTGCGACCGGGCATGGTGATGTCGGTCAGCACGAGATCGGGCAGGCTGCGGGCAAGCGCCTGCAGCGCTTCGACGGGATTGCCCGCCTCGCAGCAGACATGCATGTCGGGCTGGCGGTCGATCAGCTGCGCCAGGCCGGCGCGCATGAACGGGTGGTCGTCGACGACGAGGAGGCGCTTGCGCGCCGGCGCCAGCGGTGCGGCAGATGCAGCGGATGATGGAGTGGCGGTCTTGCGCGACCGGGAAGACTTCATGACGGCAGGGGCCAGAGGCAGGTGATGACCACACCGCCACCGCGGCGTGATTTCAAGGTCAGCTCGGCGCCGATGAGGCTCGCGCGATGGCGCATGAGACCGAGGCCGGCGCCACGGCCTTCGCTCGCCTCAGCGAGGCCGGTGCCATCGTCCTCGATCTCGAGGCGCAATTTGCCGTCGGCGCGCTCGAGCCGAACCGAGATCAACGCGGCGCGGGCGTGCTTCAGGGCGTTGTTCACGGCTTCCTGGGCGATGCGGTAGAGGTGGCTCGTCGCAGTGGGATCGGCGACCTCGACCGTTTCGGCGGCTTCGAACTCGACCCGCGTGCGGCCGAGGCCGTTGGCGCGGTCGGCCAGCGCGGCGAGGGCGTTGTGCAGGGCGTCGGACCCGCCGGCGACGGGCACAAGGCCGCGGGCGAGGTAACGGGTCTGCGCCACAGCTTCGCGGAGCATGGCGCCCATCTGGTCGAGACGGGCGGCGATCTCGGGCTGCGTGTGCGCGGTGTCGGCCTTGAGGCCGGCGCACATGAACTCCACGGCGGTGAGGAGCTGGCCGAGGCCGTCGTGCAGGTCGGCGCCGATGGCGTGGCGCTCGCGCTCGCTGGCGGCGAGGACTTCCTGCTCGAGGCGCGTGTGCTCGGCGCGGGCGGCGACGAGGGCGCGTTCGCGCGCGAGCGCGTCGAAGGCGCGTTTCACGATCGCCGGCAGCAGGTCGAGCATCGCGGTGTCCTTCATCACGTAGTCGAGGGCGCCGCGTTTCATGATGTCGACGGCGATGCGTTCGTCGCCCTGGCCGGTGACGACGAGGAAGGGCAGGTGCGAGTCGCCGTGCTGGACGCGCTCGAGGAGCTCGGGGCCGTCGACGTCGCGGAGCTTGAGGTCAAGGAGCAGCAGGTCGGGCGTATGCGTGTTCAGCCAGCGGAGTGCGGCGCTTCCGGAGGTGACGGCTTCGACCTCGTAACCTTCGGCGCGGAGCGACTCCGCCATGAGGATGAGCAGGCCCTCGTCGTCGTCGACGACCAGGATGCGCGGAGCGCGGACGGATGGAGCCGCGGTGTCCGCCCGTGGCTTCATGACTGCGCGACCGGCGGGACGAGCAGCAGCATGACGAAGAGGCCGAGGCGGCGGATGGCCTCGGTGAATTTGTCGTAGTCGA
>CAYYVB010000227.1:0-5775 GCA_964475035.1 uncultured Opitutaceae bacterium
CAAGATTCCGCCCGAGCGCTACCGCAAGCTCGCCGAAGTGCAGGTCGCCTGAAGCGTCCGCCGCGGATCCACACCGATTGCCGCATCACGCCCGCACCGCCTCGCGCGGTCGCGGGCGTTTTTTTTGCCCCGTCGAAGCGGAGGCTGAAACGCAGGGCAGGGCCGCCGCACTCCGCCCAAAGACCAACAGCCGCAGCGCTGCCGAAATTCGAGCGCGTCCGCGCCGCACTTCATTCTCGCGGTCCATAAACGAACCGGGCGGGCTCCACGCTGCCCGCCCGGTCGTTTATATGCCTCGCCTCAGCGAGGCTAAATACCCCTCCCGTCAAAAACGCATTTCGAGGTGAGCCACCCGGCTCGGTGCGGCCGGCAGGGCCGGAGCGGAGCGGTAGGACCAAGGAGCGCGTCGCGGGGCAATGAACACGAGTGTCATCCTAGCCGAACCAAGCGCGCGCCGCCTTGCATCCGTTGGTCAACATGGTGCGCCGATTGGCGCGCACATTTTGCGCCGGGCAGTAGTGCCGCGAATGCGGGCTTCCCAGCGTTCACCGCCCCGCGAGCGAGCGGCGGTGCGCTTTCAGGATTTTCCAAGTGTCCTCGACCACCTGCGCCGGCCCGACGTAGCGCCCCCGGCGGTAACTGTGCGCAAGCTCCTTGCCGTCGCTGTCCACGAGCACGAGGCAGGGTATCCCGCGTCCGGCGTGGCGGGCGGCCTCCTTCTGTCGCCGGTCCGCAAAGCGCAGCGCCGGCCAGGGCATCGCGTCGTCGCGCAGATAGCCGTGCATGTCCGCCTCGGATTGATCCGAGCTCACGAAGATGAGTTCGAACTCCGGATAGAGCTGCTTGAGCGCCGCGTAATCACGCACGAGCTCGGGCGTGAATTCACGGCAGGGCCCGCACCAACTCGCCGAGAAATACAACGCGTAGAATTTCACGCCATTCAACCGGCGCGCATCGTAAGGACGCACCGCCCCCTCACTCCAGACGACGAGTTTGCCGGTGAAAGCGGTCTGCAGCGGCGTCGGCGGTTCGTCAGGCAACGGCGGATCAGCGCGAGAAATCGGTGCGGGCGCAGGAACAGGAGAGGTTGTTGTAGTGTTGGGTGTCGGGACCGGCTCCGTCGCGGCCGCAGCCGCGCGGGCCAGCACATCGGTGCGATCGAGCGGAACTTCCACCACCGTGCCGCCGATCCGGCCGGTGACCGTGCCGGGGCCGACTTGGAGCACGGTAAGCTGACGACCGGCACCGAGGAGGATCGCGCCGGCCGGCTTGCCCTCGACGATCACGCTGGCGCGGGTGGCCTGGGTGACACTCGCCTCCGCCGGCCAGCGGGCGGGATCACGGGCGAGCGCCTCGGCTGGCAGCGTGGCAGCCGAAGCGCTCGCCAGCGACAGGGCGGAGACGAAACCAAGGACCAAGCGACGCATGGGCTGCTCCACGGTTCAGTGTTTGCGGTGCAGCGCCAGATGGTTGCCCTCGCTGTCGAGGAAGCGCGCAAAACGGCAGACGCCGGTGTCCGCCGGCTCCATCACAAAACGCACGCCGGCAGCTTTGAGGTGGGTAACGGCGCCGGCAAAATCGTCCGTTTCCAAACCGGCACAACCAGCGAGGCCGGGCGCGGCGCCCTGCATGATGGCTGAGAGCGCGAGCGTGCCGGCACCAAGATCGTATTCGACCCACTGGTCGTCCCAGTTGGCGGTCTCAACCAGACCCAGCAACTCGCCATAAAACCGGCGGGCGCGGGGCATGTCGGCGACCGGATAGACGAAAAAAGGCAAGCCGGTGAAGCGCGGTTTCATGCCGCGGATTTTCCGTTCTCGAACGCAAACGGCAAGCCGCAAGGTCGATCGGCGGCGGCACGATTCAACGGCGTCGAGCAACGCGGAACCGGGCGCGGTGCGCTCAGGGTTTGCCGTCGTCTTTCTTGAAGAGACCCTTGAGGGCTTCGCCGGCTTTCTTGGCGGCTTCCTTGGTCTTCTCGACCCCGGTGGCGCCGGCGGTGCCGGCGACCTTGCTCAACGCCTCGGCCGTGCCGCTGACGATGCCGGCGAGGACGTTCTTCATCACGGCGCCGGCGAGTTGCTCGGGCGTGATGCCGCCTTCGGCGGTGCCGAGATTGTCGAGCGAGATCGGGGGCAGAGGCACGGGGATCGCCGTGGGGCCGACGCCGAGGCGCGCGACGCCGTTCGTGAGGCGGAATTTCTTCACCTCGAATTTGATCGGCTTGCCATCCTTGGTCTTGGGCTCCGCGGCGGCGGCGTCCTTGCTGCCGGTGAATTGCTCGATGTTCTTCAGCAGGTCCTTGATGTTGCTCGAGACGAGCTTGGTCTCGTAGTGGAATTCCGGCCCGTCGATGGTGATCTCCTCGATGATGATGCGGTCGCCAAACAGGGACATGGGGGCGACGTCGACATGCACATGGCCGAGGCGGAATGCGTCGTTCTCGGACCAGCCCTTGGGATTGCCGACAACGATGCCGCGGAGCGTGCCCGAGCCGGTGAGCGGCGAGATCGTCGCGCTCTCCATGACGAACTTGGTCTGCGTCATGAGCGGGCCGAAGCGGTTGACCCCCGCCGTGACAAGGTGGCCGAGGAAAAACATGCCGCCGACGTAGGCGGCGATGCCGAGGAGCAGAAGGGCGAGAAGGAATTTTTTCATGGGCGGCGGGGGATAAGCCGATCGTGCCCCACGGTCAGCCGGCGGCAAGCCCTCAGCCGCGGAGACGGGGTAAACTTTCGTCGCGCCGTGACGATGAAAGGAAGGCTCATGCCAATCTCATGAACGCAGCCGGACCGTCCACTGACGCGGGCGCCGACGCACACGCCTTGTTGCGTGGTGCGCGCGCCCTCGTGGCCGAGGACGATCCTGCCTCGCGCCAAGTGCTGGCGACGCAGCTGCGGGTGGCGGGCATGCAGGTGGAAATCTGCGAGGACGGCCTGCAGGCGCTGGCGTTGCTCCAACGGCTGGGCACGGTGGCGTTCGACGTCATCGTGACCGATCACCACATGCCCGGCATGGACGGCACGCAGTTGTTGCAACGGGTGCGGGCGATGGACGGTTCGCTGGCGGCGCTGATGCTGACCGCAGCCGATGCCCGCGACGTGGTCGTGGGCTCGTTGCGGGCCGGCGTGGTGGATTTCCTCGAGAAGCCCTGCAAGCGCGACCTGCTCTACGCGGCCACGAAACGCGCCGTCACGCAGACCCGGCAGCAACGACTGTTCCGCGCGACGGAGAACGAGGTCGAGAGCCTGAAGTCGCTGGCGCCGATGTTCAGCCACGCCCAAGCCGCGGCGACGGCGGCGGAGCGCTGGGTCCGGCACGAAGCCAACCTGCCTTGCCGGCCCGCCGGCGGCGACTTCACGATGCATCTGGAAATCGATGCGACGCGAAGCCTCATCTTCGTGGGCGATGTGTCGGGGCACGACCTGCGCGCGGCCTACATCGGGGCGTATTTCCAAGGCCTCGCCCGCGGCTTGGCGGAGCAGGGCATTGAGCCGGGGCAGATCCTTCGCCGGTTCAACCGGATCCTGCTCGAGGAGTTCAACCGCGGGCCGGCGCCGCTGTCGCTGAGCGTCGCAGCCGTGTCACTCGATTGGGACAGCGGTTGGGGCGAGGTCATCAGCGCCGGCCTGCCGCTGCCGGTGCAGGTCACGAACGACGGCGTCGTGCGTCCGCTCGGGCAACCCACCCATGCGCTGGGCTGGTTCGAGGACTGGGAGCCGGAGCCGGCGGAATTCTCCCTCGCCGAGACCCGCTGGCTCCACATCTGGAGCGACGGGTTGGAGGATTTCGCCCACTTGAAAGGGATCGACCCGCTCGCCGCGGCCAGCCGCCTGCTCGCCACGGGCGCGCCGGCCGATCAACTCGCGCTCGTCGCCGATCGGGCCGACGACGTCCTCGTGCTCCGGCTCGGTCCCGCGGGCGCCGCGGCAGCCTGGCCGGTGCTGCAGGCCCGCTACGCGCCCGCCGACTTGCGGCAGCTCGACCGCATGCAGGCCTTCTGGGAGCGCAGCTTTGCCTTTGCCCTGCCTTCAAGCCGCGAAGATCAGCGCCTGGACTGGCTGGTCGCGATCCGCGAAGCCACGATCAACGGTCTCGCGCACGGTTGCGACGGGGTGGCGGACGGCACTTGCACCGTGCAGGCGTTGTTCGACCCGGACGCCGGACGGTTGCGCGTCGAAATCGCCGACTCCGGTCCGGGTTACGCACCGGGAACCGTCGTGCAACGTGACGATCACGAATCTTGGGGACTCAAGATGATCGCCGCTTTGGCCGATGAATGGAAGGTGACGCGCCACGGCGCGACGCTCGAACTGCATTTCAACCTCTCCCCCGCCCTTTCCCCCGCCCGCCATGATTGAACACGACTACGACACCAAGGAACATCTCCTCAGCCTGACGTTCGGCACCGACCTGCTGAGCACGAACGTCGAGCAACTCGACACCGCCGCCCGGGCGGTGTTCGCCCGCGACGACGTCCGCATGTCGCAGTGGCGGACACTCGTCCTCGATTTCTCCTCCGTGCGGATGATCGACTCGATGGGCATCAACTTCCTCATCCAACTGCTCCGCGTCGCCGACGGCCGCAAAGCCAAGGTCAAGGGCATCATCACGCGGCACAACCTGCACCGTCTCTTCCTCTTCACGCGTCTCGACAAGAAGATCGAGCTCGACGTGCGCATCCCGCCGGAGCCGGCGGCCGCGAGTCCTGTTTCCTGATGAAATCCCGCACCGCCTGGTCCCTGCCCTTCAAACTCTACGGCCTCATCGCCATCGCCGCCCTGACGGTGCTCGGCTTGGGTCTGATCGGCTATTATGAGATCAACCAGCTGAGCGGGCGTGTGCGGAACGCCAACGAGGTCCTCCTGCCCGCGATGCGCCTGAGCATGTTCGCGGACATGATGCACGACGGCCTCCGCGGCGTCGCCTACCGCTCGCTCTACGCCGCCCAAGCGAAACAAACGGCCGAACTTGAGGCCTCGGTCGCCGAGTCCGAGGAGATGATCGGCAAATTCCAGGAAACCCGGCGCGAGCTCGAACTGCTCGATCTGCCGGCCGCGATTCGCCGCGATTTCGCGACCGTCGCCCCGGACATCGACAGCTATGTCGCCGCCACCCGTGCCCTGGTGGCGCAGGCCAAGCAGACCGATGCCGCGGCGCTCGCCCGTGCGCAGCAGGAATTCGAACGCGCCTTCGGCCAACTGGAGGCGTCGCTGGATAAATTCGCCACCGGCTTCGAAAATCACGCCATCGCCGAAGGCCGCCGGGACACGCAGTCGGCCCGTCGGGCCAGCGTGATCATGGGCGCCTCCGCCGCGCTCGCCATGGGCTTCGGCCTGATTGTCGGCCTCGGCATCACCCGCTCCCTCACCCTGCTGCTCCGGCGCATCTCCCGCCAAGTCAGTGAGAACGCCGGGAGCGTCGAAACCACTTCCGAGCAACTCCGCCGCGCCAGCCTGCAACTCGCCGAGAGCACGACTTCGCAGGCAGCCTCGCTCGAGGAGACCGCCGCCTCGCTCGAGGAAGTCTCCAGCATGGCCCGCCAAAGCACCGAGAGCGCCGGCAAGGCGAGACAGGTCGCCACCGAGGCGCGGAAACAGGCCGAGCAAGGCGTCGCCGGCATCCAGCAGATGGTGCAGACCGTCGGCTCCGCCCGACGCAGCGTCGGCGAGCTCCAGGCCAGCGTGCAGACGCTGCAGGACTCCAGCGTCGCCGTCGCGAAGATCATCAAGACCATCGACGAGATCGCCTTCCAGACGAACATCCTCGCCCTCA
>CAYYVB010000228.1:0-3315 GCA_964475035.1 uncultured Opitutaceae bacterium
ATTCAACCAACCCGCGCGTCCGCGGCTACGACGGCATGACACTGTCCTTCGTGGAATACCTCTACGAGCTCGCGCGCTGAGCGGGTTGCCGATTGCCAGTCACGTGACGCGCAAGCGCGCCACCTGCAGCCTCGATTTGCCGTGCCTCACGCGTCGTTCGCCTTCACCCGCCACGCGAAGATGCCGGCGGTGACGAACATCAGCAGGCTGTAGGCGACGGCCGGGATGGAGATGACGGAATTTTGGAGCACGTTCAGCGCGATGTAGATCGCGAGCGTGCCGTTGTGGATGCCGATCTCCATCGCGATGGCGATGGCTTGCCGTCGCGGCATCCGCAATGCGAGCGGCAGCGCGTAGCCGGTCCAGAGGCTCGCGAGGTTGAAGAGCAGGCAGGCCAAACCAACCGCGGCGAAGTAGCCGGGAATGCGCTCCCACTCCTGGACGATGGCCGCGACGATCACGCCGATCAGCACCAGCAGCGAAAACGCGCGCACGGGTCGATCCATCCGCGCCGCAAAGGCGGGCGCGCGACTGCGCACGATCATACCGAGGATGACCGGCACCAGAATCACCACCGCGACCTCGATGACCTTGCGCACCGGCGGCGGCACGAAATTCCCAGTGCCGAGGAAGTGCACGAGCGAGAATTCAAGAATCACCGGCAGCGTCAGCAGGCAGAGGAGGCTGTTGGTGGCGGTCAGGGTGATGTTCAAAGCCACGTCGCCTTTTGCGAGATGGCTGAAAATGTTCGCCGTCGCGCCGCCCGGCGACGCTGCGAGCAACATCAAGCCGACCGCGAGTTCGGGTGAAAGTCCGAATAATTTCGCGAGCACGAACGCCACGCCAGGCAGCAACACGGTCTGCACACCGAGCCCGACCAGCACCGGTTTCGGCATCGTCGCGACGCGGCGGAAATCCTCGAGCGTCAATCCGAGCCCGAGCCCAAGCATGACAATGGCCAAGGCCAGGGGGAGAATCACATTGGTGAGGACAGACGCTTCCATCGTGGGACGGTGTTGGGATTTGCTATGATCGTTAACTATGAAGACGTCGAGATGAGTGAAAGGTAGGTTCGCTGGAACCGCCGCAAAATCTCAATCGGCAGAATGGCGTGAAAACCGAGCAATCTCTGTCGCCAGAATCGCGGCGAATTTCGCATTGTTGAGCACGAGGGCGATGTTCGCGGTGAGGGAGCGGCCTCCGGTCAGCTCGAAGATCCGGCGCAGCAGGAACGGCGTCACTGCCTTCGCGGCGATGCCCTGCGCCGCTGCTTCGGCCAAGGCCTGTTCGACGAACGGAATCATCTCCGCCCGTGGAATCTCCGCTGCCGCCGGGATGGGATTGGCCACGAGCTGCCCGCCGGGCAACCCCAGCCGGGCCCGCGTCACGTGCGCCGCCGCGATTGTCGCCGCCGTGTCGAGCCGGAGTGGCGAAGCCAGCCCCGAGGACCGCGACCAGAATGCGGGAAACTCATCTTGCCCGACTGTGATCACGGGCACGCCGAGCGTCTCGAGCATCTCCAGCGTCTTGGGCAGATCGAGGATCGCCTTCGCGCCCGCCGAGACGACGCTGACCGGGGTCTCGGCCAGTTCCCGCAGGTCGGCCGATACGTCGAAACTTTTCTCCGCCCCACGATGCACGCCACCGATTCCGCCGGTCGCGAAGACATCGATGCCGGCGAGGCGTGCGCAGATCATCGTGGCGGACACCGTGGTCGATCCAGTGCGCCCCGTGGCCAAACAGACGGCCAGATCGGCGCGGGACAGTTTCATCACGTTGCGAGCCTGCCCCAGGGCGACCAACTCCTCCTCGCCGAGGCCGACATGGATCCGTCCCGCGAGCACCGCGATCGTCGCCGGCACGGCTCCGGCCTCGCGCACCGCTGCCTCGACACGTCGCGCGGTCTCGACGTTCTGCGGGTAGGGCATGCCGTGCGTGATGATCGTGGATTCGAGCGCGACCACGGGACTTCCGGCCGCCTTCGCGGCGGCGACCTCCGGTGAGTAGTGCAGGGGAAGACTCATCGTCGGCCATCGCAGGGGAACCGGTGCGCCGTGGCAAAGTCGAAGTGGCGCCGCGAAACCTCCCACCGCGCGATATTTTTTGCTGCCATCCGCACCTCGCCAGTTAGTGCTCCTCGACATGAAACTTCCCGACGTGATGGCGGCGCTGAAGGCGAAGGGCAACGAGACGACCAAGCGGACCCTGATGAAGCACGGCGCCAAGGAGCCATTCTTCGGCGTGCGGATCGGCGACATGAAGCCGATCGCGAAACAGATCAAAGGCGACCAGGCGCTCGCGCTCGCGCTTTACGCCACGGGCAACGGTGACGCGCAATACCTCGCCGGCATGGTCGCCGATGGTGCGAAGATGACCAAGGCCCAACTCAATGCCTGGGCGAAGGGCGCCGCGTGGGACATGGTGTCCGGCTACACCGTCGCCTGGGTCGCCTCCGAAAGTGAACACGGTTTCGCCTGTGCGTTGAAGTGGATCGACGCCAAAAACGAGCAGGTGGCGCGCGCGGGCTGGGCGACGCTCAGCGCGCTGGCCGCCACCCGGTCGGACGCCGAGCTGCCGATCCGTGACTATGGCTCGTTGCTCGACCGCGTGGCCAAGACGATCCACTCCGCCCCCGGCGGCGTGAGTTACATGATGAACAATTTCATCATCGCCGTCGGCACCTACCTCGCTCCCCTCGGCGCCAAGGCCATCGCAACTGCGAGGCAGGTGGGCCCGCTCGAGATCAACATGGGCGACACCAGTTGCAAGGTGCCGGACGCCGAGAGCTACATTCTCAAGGCCCGTCGCGGCGCGCCCGTCGCCCCGAAGCGAAAGACCGTGCGGTGCTGATGGCGTGGCGGTAAATGGTGCGGAGGATGCAATCAGCAACTTGCGGACTGCATCCTTGCCCACCGCGGGTCATGTGCTGATCCAGGGCTCGATCAGGTATTCGAAGCCAGCGCCTCGTCGGCGCACGGCGCCGAGTCCGGGGAAGGGCATGTGTCCGCCGAAGATTCGCAGACGGTCCGCGGCGGCACGGTCGAGCACGCGTTGCCGTGTCTCGATGGCGAGCGTGGGGTCCACGTCCCAGACGAGTTTCCATTCCGGATGAGTCACGGAAAGGGCGTGATGATGCAACGCGTCGACCCAATGCAGCACCTGATCGCGACCGGAGTGGACCATGACCATGAAATGTCCCGGTGTGTGGCCCGGGGCGTCGAGCAGTTCGAGATGATCGAAGAGTTTGTCCCCGCCGGCGACGAGCTGCCACTGATCCTTGAAGGCGTTGAGGTAGAACTGCACGCCCCGCAGGGT